>JADGAE010000016.1 GCA_015232165.1 Nitrospirota bacterium | reverse complement strand
CGCCATCCAGGGGGCGTGGGAGATGCAAAAGGTCGTCGCACAGGAGTTTGGCGACATCGACGTCATAGGCTTTTACCGTCCCTCAGAGGGCGATATAGACGCCGAGGCACACCAAGGGGTGGCATCAATGCCATCGTCGGCCATGATCAACGTGTTTTTTATCCGCAGCGGCCTGCTTATTGGCGTAAAGGACTTCTTCCTCAGAGACACCCAGGGGTTGTCCTACAAGGAGCTTATCCACAGCTTCATAATGCAGTTCTACAACAAAGAAATCCTGCCCCCGGCGGAGATAATCGTCCGAAAAAACCCCTTGCGCCTGAGCACGCTGGGAAAGTGGCTCTCCAAACGGCGCACATCCACCGTAAATATCACAACCCCCTGTGACGAAAAACGGGCAGAGGTCCTCAATATGGCAGACAACAACGCGGCAACGTCCTTTAAGCTCAAACTGGGCCTCTCCGACACCCACGTCCTGGAAGAACTCACCGCCCGACTTGGACTCCGTCACCCGCCGGAGTGCATCGGGGCATTTGACATCTCAACCATATCCGGCGACCTCTCCGTGGGGGCGTTCATATACTGGGCGTCGGGGGGATTTAAGAAACACCTCTACCGTCACGTCAGGATCAAGACCGTCACTGGCCAGGACGACTACGCGATGATGCGAGAGGTCGTCCTGCGTGTGGCCAACAACCTCAAGGGCAATTTACCTGACCTCGTTGTCATTGACGGTGGCACAGGACAACTGCAATCCGCTATGGCGGCCATCGACGAGCTTGTTGGTACCGGTCACCCAATCCAGGCATCGTTGGTCGCACTGGCAAAGGACCCCGACAGGGTCTTTATCCCGGGCAGGGATGGCTACGTAGGGATCGATGACTCCATGCCCTCGTCGCTGCTTCTGAGGCGCATACGGGATGAAGTTCACCGCTTTGCCATCACGTTTCACCGCAAACTCAGGGACAAGAAGTTCCTTCAGTCCCCCCTTGAGAATATAAAGGGTATCACACGTCAGAGACGCCTTGAGCTGTTAAGGCACTTTGGCAACATCGAGGCCATAAAAAACGCAGCCCCGGAAGAGATCGCCTCGCTAAATGGTATCAGCAAGCGCCTCGCCTCAACCATCCTCAAGGCGCTTAGAGGGGAAGAATAACAGGGCAATCGCATTTGGCCGTAAGAAAAGAAAAAAGGAGGGCAGCTCCGCCCGCACGGCGGGTGTTGCCGCACCCCCTCCTTGACCTCCCCTGCAAGGGGACCAGTCCCCTTGACCCCATAATAAGTACATGTTATCTCATTCAGCATACCTTCATCAATGCAGCAGAATTTCAAATGCGATTGCCCTGGGAAGAATAAGTATGGCTCTTTCGTAAAGTTAGTGAGTGGTAGTATAATAGGGGTAAAAAATTAAGGAGACATATCCTATGCAAATGGTAGAGAATTTATTTGAACAGGCACTTAATATACAGTTACCGTGGAAGGTAAAATCTGTTGATTTTAAAGAGACAAATAAAGATAATTAACATACATATAGATTTAGTGTATTCAAATGTGGGAAGTGTGGGACTGATTGTAAAGAATGTGGAGTTTTACTTGTAGATGTACCTTGGGCGCGTAGAATTTCTGATTGTACGTATTTATTTGATTCTTTCAATGATGATTCTCTGTAGAGGGATGCCTGTAAATAGAGTGTCTCAAATTATACACCCGCTATTGTGTTTTTTCGAGACTCAGGAGGATACTGTCTTCATCATCGACGGATACCAGTTTGACGGAGCCGAGCTTGTCAGGCAGCACAAACCTCAAAGCACCGGAGACAGCCTTTTTGTCGTGATACATAAGTTCCAGAAGTTGACGGTGGTTTATATCTGTGGGCACTCTAAATGGCAGGTGGTAGAGTTCAAGGATATTTCTCAATAGTGTAAGTTTTTGCGGTTCAAGGATAGCGAGTTCCACGGCAAGGCATGCGGCGGCATACATACCAATGGCAACGGCCTCTCCGTGCAGAAACTTACCGTATCCGGTGATTGTTTCGATGGCGTGGCCTATGGTGTGACCGTAGTTGAGGATGGCACGCAGGCCCGACTCCGTTTCATCCTCGGAGACCACCTTGGCCTTGATCTGGCATGACCGCTTGATTATATAGACAAGGTTGTCGGGGATAAAGGACAGCAGTTCGTCGGTCTTTGTCATCAGGTACTGGAAGAAGTCCGCATCTCGGATGACCCCGTACTTTATTACCTCTGCAAGGCCGGACAGACGCTGTCTCCAGGGCAGGGTGCTCAAGGTCGCAATATCAATCCATACCAGGCGGGGTTGGTAGAAGGTGCCTATCATGTTTTTTCCAAGTGCGTGATTGACACCGGTCTTGCCGCCGACGGAGCTGTCAACCTGGGCCAGGAGCGTTGTGGGTATCTGGACATAGCCAATACCGCGCATGTAGATGGAAGCAGCAAACCCCGTGATATCTCCAATCACGCCACCGCCGAGGGCAATTAGGGCAGACTTCCGATCAAGGCCCTCTTTCAGTACCTCGGACAGGATATAATTGACCCAGTTGAGGTCCTTGTACTCCTCGCCGTCGGGGAGCAATACGTAGGAGCACTTAAACCCTGCCTCCCTAACCGAGGACAGCACTCTCTCTCCATAGAGGTTAAACACGGTAGGATTGCTAACAAGTGTAATAGTCTTGCCAAACCCACAGTCTTTAAGTCTCTGTCCAACGGCATCAAGGATACCGTGGCCTATTGCTATGTCGTAGCTCCTGTTACCAAGAGATACAGGTACTATTTCCACTTCTGCCATACTTATAAATAACAGTATATCATGGTTATTAGGAAAAATACAACGTGTTTTGGTTCCAGGGGTGCATAAATTTTTGGTGGATAACAAGTGGTAATAAAAATGCGTATAAAGGGGTCAAGGGGACTAGTCCCCTTGCAGGACGAGGGTCTGAGGGAGAAGGGGCGAGCCGCCCCGGGCTCAAATGGACAGAGTCCTTCTCCCTTTTTTTCTCAAGGCGCCCACAACTTTTTTATGCACCTTGGTTCCCCTTTTTTTAGTGGGTTGTTTTTCCTCTAACTGATATTGTATACTCAATATTATGTTAGTGATGCTTGATACATTTAAGACGGTCAAGAACCTTAAAAATGCCGGCTTCTCCGAGGAGCAGGCCAAGAGTCTTACCGATGCCTTGATTGAGATACAGGCTGCAAGTCTGGAACACCTTGCAACCAAAACAGACCTGATGCTTACAAAGACCGAGCTAAAAGACGAAATCGCCGATGTCAGAGCAGAGATAGCAAAGCTCAGAGAAGACATGGCAAGACTGGAAGGCAGGGTCAACACAAAACTCTCCGAGATGGAAGGCAAATTCGACAAAAAGTTCTCAGACCTGGAAGGCAGGGTCAACACAAAACTCTCCGAGATGGAAGGCAAATTCGACAAAAAGTTCTCAGACCTGGAAGGCAGGGTCAACACAAAACTCTCCGAGATGGAAGGCAAATTCGACAAAAAGTTCTCAGACCTGGAAGGCAAGATATCCGGACTGGAAGGCAAACTCGACAGCAAAATCTCCGACGCTAAATCAGATATAATAAAGTGGGTGGCGGCCATGCTCATAGCCCAGTCTGCAGTGATAGCTGCCTTGGTAAAACTACTATAACATCTGAAATATCACAAATGAGAACAACTGCCGTATTCCACCCAAAATTAACTTATATGAGGCAAGGTGTCTAATGGCTTTTTCAATATTGGTTGTTGATGATTCAAAAGCAGCACGGTTCGTGCTCAAGAAAGAGTTGTTGTCGATTATCGCGGAAAAAGAAGTGGTCTTTACGGAGGGGGCAAGCGGTAAAGAGGCCCTCGCTATGTGCCTTGGTAATAAGTATGACCTGATATTCCTGGACCTTACGATGCCGGATATGACCGGCTACGACGTCCTTGAGACACTTCAAAGACAAGGGGTGAGGACAAACACAATCGTCGTAAGCGCCGACATACAACCGGGCGTTGAGGAGAAAGTCAAGACCTACGGCGCTATTGGTTATTGCAAAAAGCCGTTTTCGCGCCAGGCGCTGGTGACCCTGCTGAAGGATAATAACCTCCTGTGATCAACTTCAATGAGGACGAGTATGACCTCTTAAAGGAGGTCTTTAACCTTGCAATGGGGCAGGCCGCATCAGGACTTGCCGTGCTGTTGAAGTCCTTTGTAGACATGGTGGTCCCTGACATACGTATCGTTCAGGCCGAAAAAGTGGTAGATGTAATCATCGGAGGGGCCGGCCGTTGGGATGACGAACCTGTCACTGCAACACGTCAGACCTTCTATCTCAATAACATAGCAGATGGCGAGGCCATTATGACCTTTGACGACCGGACCTTCGATAACGTATACAGACTCATAGGCCTTGAAGACAAAGCAGACCGACAATATAAAATCGAACTGATGCTTGAGATGACCAACATAATAGCCAGTGCCTGCCTAAATGGCATATCAAACCAACTATTTGGCAAGGACATGTCCTTTGTCCCGCCAACGGTGCTGGCCGAAAACAAGACCTATAAAAAAATTATATACGGCTCATTTCAGCGCACTCAACTGCATTGGGACTACACCATGTTGGCTAAGATATCCTTTAAGCTAAAAGATGAATCCTTCAGGAGTGAACTTCTGTTGTTCATATCTGAAAAAACAATCCTGGCGATACATAAAGCTATAACCGGGATGCTTGCCGAGTTATAGGGGTAATTATCATGGTTGTCTCTATAGATGATCTTATCAGCAGGGCTATAATAGATAGCCTCAACACTGGTATCGTGGTCATTGACCCGTCATACAACGTGTTGCTGTACAATAGCTTTATGGCCAAGTACAGTGAAATGCAAAAGGAGGAGGTATTGGGCAGGAACCTCTTTGACGTCTTTCCGTACCTGCCAAAGGGCTGGCTGGAGCTTAAGTTTAAAAGTGTGCAGATACTAAAGGGGTATTCCTTTATATCGTGGAAACAGAGGGCATACCTTTTTAAGTTTAGCCATAATCGCCCTATAACCGGGGATGTGGATTACATGTTTCAGGACTGCACGTTCTTGCCAATCTTGGATGAAAACGCACAGGTAACCAGCATCTGCATCATTGTACAGGATATGACCGATATAGCCATATCCCAGAAGATGATTGACGAGGTACTTGACGCCAACAAGATGCTTAAACAGTTGTCGTATTATGACGGTTTGACCGGCATATATAACAGGCTGTACATAGAAAAACTCCTAGAGAAGGAATTTGAAAAGGCAAAGATAAACGGTATCCAATTTTCGGTCGTTATGTTTGACCTGGACCACTTCAAGAGGGTCAACGACACCTATGGTCATCTCGCAGGGGATGACGTGCTAAGGTCTGTTGCAAAGACCGTAGGCAACCACCTGCGTCAGACGGATGTCCTGGGAAGATATGGCGGAGAGGAATTCCTTATTGTCGTACCGGATATGCATCAGGGTGAACTGATGATGTTCTGCCAACAAATCAGGGCCTCGGTAGAGGAGACAACAATACAGTATGAGGGGGTGGAAATAAGGGTCACCCTAAGCATCGGGATTGCCGCCTATCGCGAGGATATGAGGGACTATCTCCAGGTCGTCCACGAGGCGGACATAGCCCTCTATCAGTCCAAAAAGCTTGGCCGAAATCGCGTGACAACCTATGCAAGCATCGAGACGGTAGCCTGAGATGAGTAAATAGCAGAGATTGTCAGGAACATAAACCACATATATCCGTTTTCTTTTTCAACACCTTACGCCTCACCCACGGTTGAGTGGGGTACTCTTGACTCGGTGGGTTTTGACATAAATTTCACTTTTCCTCATAATATAGGCAGGGGCTTTTGAGCCCCCCTTATGCAACCGGCATGAAAAAAACAAAAGGATCTTTATAGATGACGGACACGTACCAAGAGAACGAGTGGCTATGCGACGCAATTATAAACGCTACGTCGGAGGGCTTCTGGATGATAAGCACGGACCTTGTCATGGTGGATGTCAACAACGCCCTGTGTCGTATGCTCGGATATCAGCGGCAGGAAATGCTGGGCAAACAGCCATTCGATTTTGTTGACAAGGAAAATGAACCTATCTTCAGACATCAGATGGCCAATATCCCCCATCAGGAACACCGCACTTACGAAATCAACATGAGGGCCAAAGACGGCTCCATGATCCCCACTATCTTTAACACCAGCACATTAAGAGACAGAGAAGGAAATATCCTTGGCGGAATTGCTTTTGTCACAGATATAACCGATATACGGAAAATGGCAGACAGCTTTAGACAGACCAATCAGTTGCTTGAGCTTATAAGACACATACAGTCTCAATTTATCTTATCCGCGGAGCCAAACAAGCTGTTTACCGAGATATTAAACAACCTTCTTTCGTTGACGGAGAGCGAATATGGATTTATTGGCGAGGTGCTTCAAACCGACCAAGGGCGGCCATACATGAGGACATTTGCCATTACAAGCGTTGCATGGACACAAGAAACAAGGGACTACTACAATGATAAATCGCCCAAGGCCATAGAATTTTCCAACGTCAACAGCCTCTATGGTCGAGTGCTGACAACGGGTCAGGCCGTTATATCCAATGCCCCCCTGACTGACCCCCGCAGCGGAGGACTTCCGGATGGTCATCCTCCCATCAAGACCTTCCTTGGGATGCCTTTTTACGCCGGCAATACGGTGGTGGGTATGGTGGGGATTGCAAACAACCCGGGGGGATACAGAGACGAACACGTGGAATTCCTACAGCCTCTTATGTCAACCTGTGGAAACATAATAATGGCCTACAAAGGCGAGCAGCTTCGATATCAAATAGAGACCTCTCTGACGATAAAGACCCGACAACTGGAAGAACTCAATGCACACCTGGAGGAGAGGGTTCGGCAGGAGATAGAAAGACGCGGACAGCAGGAGGTGATGCTGATACATCAGTCAAAACTGGCCGCCATGGGTGATATGATTGGGGCCATTGCACACCAGTGGAGACAACCGCTCAATGCCATAGGGATGATTATTCAGGACTTTGAAGATGCCTTCACCTTCGGGGAGTTGAGCAAGGACTATATTGACACCAATATTAAGCGCGGCATGGAGATCATCTACGACATGTCAAAGACCATTGACGACTTCAGGAACTTCTTCAGGGCTGACAGAGAAATGGTAGACTTTGACCTCATCGACACTGTCCGGAAGGTTATCTCCCTGGTCAGTGATCAGCTCAGACATAACTACATCAATATTACGGTGGACGGCAATGGACTGACACGTTTGATAACCAATGGCCTCCCCAATGAATTTAAGCAGGTGATGCTCAACGTTATAGGCAACGCCCGCGACGCCATACTACAAAGGAGGGAAAGGGGAGATATGGGAAAGGAAAAAGGCTTGATTTCCATAAAAGCCTCTATAGAGGCCGACAGTGCACTGCTGCGGATCAGTGACAACGGCGGAGGCATTGACGACAACGTAATCAACAGGATATTTGACCCCTACTTTACCACAAAACAGGCGGATAAGGGCACAGGTATTGGCCTTCACATGTCAAAGATCATCATCGAGGAACACATGTCCGGGTATATAGGCGTAGAGAACATAACAAACGGCGCCATGTTTACAATTGAATTAAAGTGCAAGGAATCCGTTTAGACGGGTGCATAAGAAACTCATGGGTGTTTTTGAGTTATTGTCAAATATGCCTTTGCACTTTTTCCTAAACAGGAGTTTATGCGGTTTTTGAAAATGGATTCCCGTTCCCTTCCCTGTTCAAGCCAGGGACATGGTTCAAGCCAGGGACATGTTTCACGGGAATGACAGAAAATGGTATTTTGCGCCAATATGTGCCTGCCCCTGGCTCGAACAGGGGTCATTCCTGCGCAAGCAGGAATCCTTCGATCTCAATCAACAGTGCCTCCGACTCCGACTTCTCCGTTGATGAAAATATCACCAGTTGCTCGGTATCAAAGGACAACACGACGGCATAGTAGTGCTCTGTCTGTCCAAACCCGGGGATAGGTGCTCCATGCTGTGAGGCGATTTTCTGGACAAATGCCGCACCATCGGGGTTATGTGGTTGTGTGGCGACGTGCTCCAGGTGGATGCCTCTTAAGTCAGCGAACTGCCTCCTGATGGTTCGTTTTCCAATGGACATTGTCTGATTGAGCAGTATGATGCGTTCTCTGCCGTTTATGACGGTCTCCAGGATGGACTCCTTAAATACGTATGCCCTGCACAGGGGGTAGGAGAGTATAAACACAACGACACTGACAATGAAGTGTATGTATCCCGACCAGTGCAGGGATGCCGCAACCATGAGCCAGACCATAGACATCCCCCCGCTGACAAAGAGGCTGGCCAGTTCGCGGTTATAAACACCACTGTGAAGCATACTGCCCTTTTGCGTCTTAAACGAGCCTGTCTGAACACGCAGGATATCGCCATTGATCTCCAGGCGATAACCCGTTTCATTATTCATGGTGTGCCTCCTTTACTGCCTGTAAGAGATCTCTCCGTGTTGTGATAGATCGAGACCTGCGATATCTTCTTCGACATCAACACGCAGACCTATTATAGCAGATTTACCGTGAAAATAAAGTACCTGCCCATTCAAACGAAGAAAGAAGGGGGCAGCTCCGCCCGCACGGCGGGTGTTGCCGCACCCCCCCTTCAGATCCCCCCTGCAAGGGGACCAGTCCCCCACTGAGCCGGGGGCGGCTCGCCCCTTGACCCCATATGCTCAATCATAAGTTACCGTGAAAATACATTTTCATCGGCGGGGGTGAATAGTACTCCTATTCATGAACGTTTCGATTGGATTAACTACAAATCCGGCAGTTATGCTTGTTTGCTGCGGCTCGGAGGAACTAACGACCAACGGGAAGGGAGGGGGTGCCAAGGGGCATCCCTTGCCGATTTCTCAATGAGAAAACAACCTTACTAAGGCGGCTATGGCTGCTGCCTGGGCTACTAACATCGCGGCTACCCACTTAATGATGTCTACTTTTGTACGTTCTATCTCTAATCGTAATTTTTCTATTTCTACTTGAACTTTATCTACATCAGCCTTTGTCGCTAAAGAGGAATCAATAGCGTCTTTTATAACCTCTGCAATCTCTTTGGCAGCCTTCTTATCAAGATTTGCGTTCTTAAGGCGTTCATATATTTTTAATGTATCTATTGCTGTATTCATGCTTTTAATGTAGCACCCAATAGGGGGCATTGTCAAGGGTGCATAAATTTGGCTCCTTGTCATTTACGGTGGGTGGTTCCCATATATTTTTTCTCTTTTCCTTTTTTTATTAGCGCACCTTCCATGAGTTGTCAAACATAGGGAATTGCATTTTACCGGACTTTTGCATGAGGTACTTAAAGGACGTCTGAAGGCATCCGATCCCGTATCTGACACTGCGTGGGAAGTTTATTGAGGAGGCGTCTTCAAAGTACTTTGTCGGACAGCTTATCTCGCCAATCTTGAAGCCAAAGTGCACAGCCTGCACTAAAATCTCATTGTCAAAGACGAAGTCGTCGGAGTTGTTTTCGTATGGAACCGTTTCAAGCACCTCACGACTAAAGGCGCGAAAACCCGTGTGGTACTCGGACAGTTTTATCCCAACCGCCATGTTCTCCGCAAAGGTGAGCAGCCTGTTGGAGATGTACTTATAGACGGGCATGCCGCCGCTAAGTGCCCTGCCGCCCAATATCCTAGACCCCAGGGCAATGTCGTAGTGACCCGAGAGGATCATCGACGCAAGGGCCGTCACAAGGCGCGGAGAATACTGATAATCGGGGTGCAGCATCACGATGATGTCGGCACCGCTGTCAAGGGCGTTGCGATAACAGGTCTTTTGGTTTGCACCATAACCCATGTTCTGCTGATGAACAAAGACCTTCAACCCAAGCTCTTTTGCCACTGTGATGGTCTTGTCGCGTGAGGCGTCATCCACCACAATGCACTCATCTATGTACTTGTGCGGCAGTTCATCATACGTCTGCCTCAGGGTCTTCTCCGCATTGTAGGCGGGCATGACCACTACTATCTTTTTCTCTAATATCATAACGTTCCCTCTGTTTTATTTTTTTTAGTGTGTCTTTAACCGCGATCACCTCAATTGTTCCACCACTCTTTGCTACAAAGGACTCGTATAATGACAGGACAACGGCAGCCGGGGCAAAAAACGGTAACAGCATAAAGTTTAATGCAACGGTCTTACCGGTAACGGCGGTGAGTTCTCGTTTTCTTGCCTGCTGGTTTTTAAGGATGTTGTAGAGGAGGTTTTTCCTTATCCCCGTGAGATTTAACAGTGTCTGCAGCCATCCAAATGGCGCGTACTCGGCATCAAAGTGATTGACGTCCCTGACCGTCATGGATGCCTCTTGTAGCAAGAGCATCAGGCCTTTCTCCGAAAAGTGATGCAGGTGATACGGGGTATCAAGGTGAAACCAACAACCACGCCCTATACGTGCCTGCAGGCTGGAAAAATTGGGCACCGCCACAATCAGACATCCACCGTCCTTAAGCAGCCTGTTGCAGGTGCTTATCAGTTGCCGTGGGTTGTTCACGTGTTCGAGGACGTGGTTTATCGTGATGACGTCAAATGAGGCATCCGGCAGTCCCCATTGTTGTGGTTCTCCCCACTTACATTCGATGTTGTAGGCGTCCGATACGTTACACGCCGTGGCACTGTCAAACTCTACGCCCGCCACCGACCAGCCAGCCTCCTTCATGACGTGCAGAAACAAGCCCCGACCACAACCCACATCCAGCAGACTTCCGCAGTCCCCCGCAGTTGAGGCATAGCGCTTGACCTTTCGCTTTCTCAGTTGCCGGAAGAGATATATAACGGCCTCAACAAAAAAGACAAAGCGCTTTCCCCCCTTTTCCCTGTAAGCTCCCGTCTCATACAACGCGGCAAGGGTCTCAGGTGTTGGTTGCGGCACCGTCACGCCCACACCGCAGTTGCCACAGACGCGCACGCCATATACCCCGTTGGCCGCCCTGCATCCGCTTAATTCTTTATCGGGCAGTGGTGCCCGACATATCTCACACAGGTCTGCCATTTTCTTAGAACCGTATCCCAAATCCGGTAAATTCTCCCGTATACGCCATCCACGTGACATCAATGTTTGTGACGTGTGAGCCGGGAGGCCCCTGGTAACAGTACGCAACGGCCGTGCTGACGTCCTTGCCATCACCCTCAAAGACGGCCTCAACACTGCCATCGTAGAGGTTGCGCACCCAGCCGCTGACCCTGCACCTCATCGCTATTTCCCTGACAAAGTACCTGAAACCAACCCCTTGTACCCTGCCCTCGATCCTTAGATGTGCCTTCTTCTGTTCATCCATAATTTGCCCAAGTATTCCTGTCTAATTTTTAATTTTTGAGGTACTTTCCGGCTCCATACACTCAACCGTAGCGACATATGCCGTGAGTGTCAGTTGCCGCTATATACCACAAAGAGGTAGTTTATCGTAGGACTTTACACTTAAATGGCCCGATGACATAGTTATGTCTGTTTCTTCTCATTCCTCAAATACATCCTTTACGTCTACTTTCAACCCTTCCATGACCTTGGATTTGACTACACCCTCACCCTCGGCTATGGAAAATATCTCGTATCTGTCCCCTTCAATGGTCAGAACCTCAATTGTTTCAAGCTCGGGTAAAACGATCCAATACTCGGGCACTCTATAGCGTTCGTATATATCCTTCTTTGTGATAGTATCTTTACCGTGAGAACCTTTGGATACTATTTCACACACCATATCTGGCACGCCCCGTATCCAATCCTGCACTATGGCCATGTTCTCTTTTCTGATAAACAACAAGTCAGGTTGTAGTCTCTGTTGTCCTTCTTTTAGGATAACGTCAAGCGGGGAAAGGTGCAACCTCCCTAACTTGTTCTTTCTAACGTAAGGGCTTATTATATCAGATAGATTCAAAACAATGCGTTGATGTTTTTCAAAGGGGCTTGGCGACATAACTTCCACTCCGTTGATTATTTCCGTCAGGTCAAAATCCCTCTCTAATGTCTGTGTACCCATACTGTTATTCCGCCATATCCTTTCCGGCTTCGTACACTCAACCGTAATTGATAGATGCTGTAAGCAAGCTACCGCTCCGTCGTGTTGATTGAAGAAGCGGCAGCCTAATTATAAGTTGCTATTTCTTTGTTGCATTCCACGAGCCGGATGCCTTACAACCGTCTGTATCAGTATAGCTGAAGGTGCCGGATACGGTGTTGTTTTGGCTGGAAAATTCGCCGTCCCACGACAAGGTAAACGTATTTCCCGTATCGGTCGCCTTGAGCGCAAACTTGCATTGTGAGACAGGTTTACTCAGAGTCTTAAAGGTAATCGTTGACGTGGAATATGCACAAGAAGTAACCCACAGTTTTATTGTTCCGTCTGATAGGTAGTTGCTCTTGGAAGTGAAGCTGATTTCCGAGACGTTTGCCGTAGAGCCCGAGTAGGTACCGTCGGTGACATTGCCGTTAACACATGCCGCAGAGCCTGTAGGCGGAGGGGTAGGGCCAGGGGTAGGGGTAGGGCCGGGCGGAGGTGTGGGTGTAGTCCCGGCACTACAGCCAGTGGCGGTATCACAGGCATAAAACGCAACACCACAGTCTGACCAATAGGCCGAGTATTGCTCTAACAGGACTTTTTTCATGCTTGCATCCATCGTGAAGTAAAACGACGGTATGTACTTGTTGGATATGCAGTAAACCGGCTTGAGGGTACCGGCAGTTTCATTGTTGTCTAATACGGTTATGTTACCGATACCCTTGGAAACCAAACCCTTGCCATCAACCCGTTCATACTCAAAAGTGCCAATGGTCTCATTAGCGCAAAGGCCGATAGACACGGCACTGAGCACTGCAATCAACGCCACGGACAAAATCACATAGAAACTCTTTAATCGCTTCATTTTTTTTATCTCCTTTGTTGTTATGATTCTTGAGCGAGCCGTAGTTTACATTTTAATTAAGAAAAAAACACCTCTGAATTATGTCACCCCCTCTTTTTTTGTGTTTCCGTGTCCCCGCACCGTGGTTGTAATGGTGGTCCCAACGGGAGTCGAACCCGTGTTTTAGCCTTGAGAGGGCCACGTCCTGGGCCACTAGACGATGGGACCATTAACATTTATCATACTACTCTAAATTTGGCTGGGGAGAGAGGACTCGAACCCCTACAGGCAGATCCAGAATCTGCAGTCCTGCCATTAGACGACACCCCATTATGCCTTTATGCCAAACTCTCTTGTTAGCAACTCCCTATTAAAGTGATTATAGTATACACTATTTATCAATGATAGTCAAATGCCGGTCGTTAATTTTTTTTTATAGTATAGGGAATCTCTCACACAGTGCCCTGACCCTCTGTCGCTGTATACTCATATTGCGCTCATCAGAGGGTTTTGTCAGACAGTTATCGATGATATCTGCCACCTCTGCCATCTCTGACTCCGCAAATCCCCTGGTTGTAACGGCGGGGGTCCCAAGCCTTATACCGCTGGTGATGGTTGGGGGCTTATCGTCATAGGGGATCGTATTTTTGTTGACCGTTATGTCGGCCCTGTAGAGTGCATCTTCGGCCTCTTTGCCGGTGATTGACTTGTTTCTGAGGTCTACGAGCATCAGGTGGTTATCGGTACCGCCGGAGATGATCTTATAGCCGCGTGCGATCATGGCATCACAGAGCGTCTTTGCGTTTCTGACCGTATTGAGCTGATACTGTCTGAAGTCTTCTGAGAGGGCCTCCTTAAATGCCACGGCCTTGGCCGCGATAACGTGCATCAGCGGGCCGCCCTGGATACCGGGAAAGACCATCTTGTCGACGGCCTTTGCATACTCGCTCTTGCACATAACCATTCCCCCGCGCGGGCCGCGCAGCGTCTTGTGCGTGGAGGAGGTTACAAAGTCGGCATATGCAACCGGCGATGGATGTATGCCTGCGGCTATCAAACCCGCTATGTGGGCTATGTCCACCAGGAGGTAGGCACCAACCTCCCGTGCAATGGCATGGAACCTCTGAAAGTCCAACGTCCTTGAATACGCGCTCGCTCCGGCCACCAGCATCTTTGGCCTGAATTCAAGGGCAATTTCACGTACTTTATCATAATCGATGTGTCCGGTATGGGGGTCCACACCGTAATAGGCGTTTTCAAAGAGCAGTCCGGAGAAGTTCACCTTTGACCCGTGCGTAAGATGTCCACCGTGACTGAGGTTCATCCCCAGTATCCTGTCCCCGGGCTTCAGCACGGAGAGATAGGCCGCCATATTGGCCTGTGACCCCGAATGTACCTGCACGTTGACGTGCTCGACGCCGACCGTTTCCCCTGTGGAGTCTTTGTACTCAAACAGGCTTTTTGCACGATGGATCGCCAACGACTCGACGATGTCCACAAACTCACAACCACCGTAGTAGCGGTGGCCTGGATAGCCCTCGGCATACTTGTTGGTCAACACCGACCCCTGTGCCTGCAGCACCGCCCGGCTTACGTAGTTCTCCGATGCTATGAGCACGATCTTGTCCTGCTCTCTGGATATCTCTCCTTCTATGGCATCAAATATTAGGGGGTCTGCTTCTTTTAATGAAATGTTGCGTGGAGGCATATTACTTTGTTTCTGCAATTGAGTCCTCTATCTTTGTGATTTTCTTTATACGTACTTCATGTCTTGCACCGGAGAACTCCGTCATCAACCACACCTTGACGATCTCCTTGGCCAACTCCGCGGCAACGATCCGGCTGCCCAGCGCAAGGATGTTTGCATCGTTGTGCAGTCTGCTCATTGCCGCTGTATAGAGGTCGTTACACAGGGCCGCCCTAACGTTTCTGAACTTGTTGGCGACAATGGACATCCCTATGCCACTGCCGCATACCAGGATGCCTCTGTCCACCTCACCGCGTGACACCTTGGAGGCCACCGCAGCGGCAAAATCAGGGTAGTCCACGGAACTCTCATCGTTGGTGCCCACGTCTATGACGTTGGTGCCACCCTCCACAAGAAACCTCTCCAGCTCGCGCTTTAATAGCACGCCGGCATGATCGCATCCTACAGCTATAACCATAACTATTTACGGATTCTATGATAATGCACTATTGAAACTATTGTCAAGACGGAAATTTACAGTTACCAAAAAATTTATTGATTATGCTGGATGTTTTTCTTGCTGTAAATATTTCTGTGATGCTCCGTTATTTATCACAGGATTTTTTACAGGAAGAATAAATTTACCGCTGCCTGACCTTCCTCCCCTACGCCAACACGGTATCGAGGATGCCGTAAGCCGCCCGCAGCGACACCGAATCCGCCGGGATGTCAAAGACGGGTTTGCCGTGCAGGTCGAGGGAGAAGATGACGCCGTCATCCGGCACCATGCCGGCAACCACCAGGCCATCCGCCTCGGCGACTTCCTTTAAGGCACTGCCCTCGGTGGACCTCACCCGGTTGATTATCAGACGCCGGTTGCTGATGTCAAGACCGAGTTCGTTTATTAACTCGTTTATGCGTTTTGCCGTCTTGATCCCCTTGATGGTGGGGTCGCTTACGATGAACATGGCGGTGACCTTGTGAGCGGTGCGTCGGCTGAGGTGCTCCATCCCGGCCTCATTATCAATGACCACGTAGGCGTAATCGTCGGCCAGCTTGTCCGTGTACTTGCGGATGATGTTGTTGGCCGCACAGTAGCATCCAGGCCC
>JADGAE010000015.1 GCA_015232165.1 Nitrospirota bacterium | reverse complement strand
CTGGTCCCCTTGCGGGGGAGGTCAAGGAGGGGGCGGAGCCGCCCTCCTTTTTTCTCATTTCGTATGAGGCTGAAGTAAGAAGAGGCCAACGCACATGAACATAGCCATCCTGTATGCCGTGGCCGTTGAGGGAGGGCTACTGAAGGAGACCCGTTTCGCAGACCATAACGTCGTTTTGTATGAAACCGGCATGGGCAAGGTCAACGCCGCACACGCCTGTACGCTGGCCATAGAGAGGCAGCATCCCGACCTTGTGATCTCCACGGGGATATGCGGGGCTTATCCCGGCACGGGGCTTGTCAGGGGGGATGTGGCCGTTGCCCGGAGGGAGGTCTATGGCGATGAGGGGGTTGTCTTGCATGATGGCTTTTGTGGGCTGGAAACGATCGGGATTGCCCTGTATAGAGATGGTCAGAGGGAGTGGTTCAACGCCTTTGACCTTGACGAACAACTGGTTGAATATGCTACAGGACAACTGGGATGTATCAGCGGGACGTTTCTGACCCTCTCTACCTGTACCGGCACCCTTGCCCGCGCAATCCAGTTGAAGGAGACGTTTGACCCCGTCTGTGAGAACATGGAAGGGGCAGCCATTGTCCATGTCTGTGTCATGACACACACGCCCGTGCTTGAGATCAGGGGCGTCAGCAATATCGTACAAGACAGAGACCTCGGCACGTGGGACATTAAAGAGGCATCTAAAAACTCCCAACAGGCCGTAATAAAACTCATAGCGCACTTGGCCCTGTAGTACCACAATCAACCGTGGACGGCAGGATTTAAGCCGTTTTTTTATAGCACGTTTCGTAAAAAGAAAGAGTAGTAATGTGACCACGTTTGAATGGAGTGCCACCCCTGGCGAAACTTTTAGAAAATTTGGTAAACTTAAACCATACAGACAGTGTTCGTTTACACGGTTGAAGAAAATGCTGATTTCATAGACAATTAAGATTTTTGGGGAGGTTTTCATTGGCGTTTAACATTGTACGGAAGATATTTAATGATCACTTGGTCTATGGACAGGTGAGCAAGGGGTCAGCCGTTGGGTTGCGGGTTGACGAGGTCTATACGCAGGATGCCACGGGGACGATGGCGTGGTTGCAGTTTGAGGCGATGGGCGTGGACAGGGTCAAGGTACCCGTGGCGGTCTCCTACGTGGACCACAACATGATACAGTCCAACTATATGAATGCCGATGACCATGTATTTCTGCAGAGCGTGGCGGCCAGGTATGGGGCATGGTTCTCCAGACCCGGCAACGGGATATGCCACCAGGTCAATCTTGAGCGCTTTGCCGCCCCCGGCAAGATCGTCCTGGGAACGGACAGTCACACGCCCACCAACGGCGGTGCTGGCATGATTGCCATTGGCGTAGGCGGACTGGATGCAGCCACCGTGATGGTTGGTGCCCCCTATGAGCTGACCATGCCGGCCGTGATGCTTGTGCGTCTCAGTGGACGTCTCCAGCGCCCCTGGGCCACGGCAATGGACGTTATACTTGAGATACTGCGGAGGTTGACGGTCAAGGGGGGCGTTGGACGCATCCTCGAATACGGCGGAGAGGGGGTCGGCGACCTGACTGTCCCAGAGAGGGCAACCATCACCAACATGGGTGCCGAATTGGGCGCTACGACCTCCATATTCCCAAGCGATCAACAGACACTCCGGTTTCTGAGGACACAGGGCAGGGCCAACGAGTGGGTTGCACTTAAGGCCGATGCCGATGCCGCCTACGATGAGGTGTTGGATATCAATCTGGATGAGATTGAACCCCTGGTGGCACAACCCCACAGCCCGGACAACGTCGTACCGGTGCGGCAGCTTGTGGGGACAAAGGTCGATCAGGTGTGCATTGGCAGTTGCACGAACTCCTCCTACCAGGCCCTGGCAACGGTGGCGGGGTTGTTGAGGGGCAGGGTGGTGGCGACAGACGTTAATCTGCTTATCAATCCAGGTTCAAAGCGTGTCTATGAGATGCTTGCGCGTGACGGCACGTTAGCGGTTATGATTGGGGCCGGGGCGCGCATCCTGGAATCTTCCTGCGGGCCGTGCATTGGAATGGGTGGGGCACCGGGGAGTGCCCACGTTTCGGTGCGGAGTTTTAACCGGAATTTTGAGGGACGCTCCGGTACAAAGGATGCCAATGTGTATCTGGCCGGCGTGGTTGTCTGTGCGCTGAGTGCGTTGCATGGGCAGTTTGTTGACCCAAGGGATGTGGGGCTGGAGCCTCAGAGTATCGTTGAGCCTACGGATATGGCAGATGGGGAGTCGCTCAACAACATGCTCATCGCCCCATTGCCCGCCGACAAACTCGCCTCAGTCAAGGGGGTGAGCCACCCCTGGCATAAAGAAGTCAAAAAGGGACCAAACATAAAAGAGGTGCCGGTCAAGGCCCCCATTGGGGATGAGATCAACTCGGAGGTACTTATCAAACTCGGCAGCAATGTTACCACCGATGACATTATGCCTGCCGGGGCAAAGGTGTTGCCGTTTAGGTCAAACATCCCGGCCATATCGGACTTTGTCTTTACCAACGTCGATGCCGGCTTTGCAAAGCGGGCAAACGAGGCCAAGGTCAAAGGCGGCGGCATCATTGTCGGGGCGGAGAACTATGGACAGGGGTCCTCGAGGGAGCACGCCGCCATTGCACCGATGTTTTTGGGTATACAGGCGGTGATCGCCGTGTCATTTGCGCGCATTCACAGGTCAAATCTCATAAACTTTGGCATCCTGCCGCTGGTCTTCAAAGAACCCGCCGACATTGACCTTATAAGTCAGGGAGACAGGTTAATAATCAGCGACATAAGGAGTTGTCTGACGGGCGATCAGCTCTTCAAGGTCGGGGAGGCTGCAAGCAGGTACTCCTTTACATGCGTGGCCAATCTCAACGAGCGTGAGACAAAGGTAATCCTCCAGGGTGGCCTCCTGCCATACACGCGCAGTCTGACGGAGTAGACGGTTAAAAGAATGGAAAGACAAGGAGGGCGGAGCCGCCCTTCTTCTTTCTTCTTCTCTGCTTTTTCTTCTTCCTATCCGCTGACGTCTACGTCGTTTACCATGAGGGCCGGGGCGCCGATGTTACCGTAAAAGCAGAGGTCATTGCCGACGGCGCTGATGTTTTTGAGCAGTGTTATGAGATTGCCTGATATCACGGCCTCTTTGACGGGATGGGATATGTGGCCGTTTTCTATCCACAGGCCGCTTGCCCCAATGGAGAAGTCGCCGGAGATACGATTGGCCGTATGCACGCCCATCACATCGGTGATAAGCAGCCCCCTGCCCATAAGCTGGATGAGACTGTCTATTGGGTATACGCAATCCTTGGAAGCAGGCTCAATGTAGAGATTGGATATCCCCACCGACGGCAGGCCCGATATCCCGCCCTTGACGGCATTGCCAGTGGATTTGGTATTTGACTTTCCGGCGGTATAGGTGTTGTACAAGAAGCCATTGAGGACGCCATTGGTGACAAGGTCGTTGCGTTGAGAGGGGACACCCTCGGCATCGAAAGGTCTTGTGCCCGTCTTGCCTGGCAGGAGGGCGTTGTCCACAATGTGGATGTTGTCTGAGGCGATTTTCTGCCCCACCATTGAAGCAAGCAGCGACTTGCCCTTCTGGACGTTGTCCGAGGACAGCGATGAGGCAATGATCTCCAGGAACTCCGCAGCAATGGAACTCTCCAGGATAACCGGGGACTTCACCGCGGCAATACCCCTGGCCCCAAGGAGCTTAACCGCCCTGTCAGCGGCACTCTCGCCAACTCGTTGGGTCGATACGGCACCGAGAAACCTGTCCGTTTCAAACCCCCAACCCATCTGACTCTGCCCCTCTCCTTCGGCCAGCACGGTTGCCGAGGCACTGCATGATGTGCTGGAGTAACCACCCCGCAGCCCCTGCGTGTTTGCAATCAACACCTCGTGGACCGAACAGCCGACAATCGCCTTCCTGACCTTCTTTACTCGCGGGTCAAAGGCCAGGGCCTGCCGTTCCACCTCCATTGCCCGCTCTATGATGTAGTCTTCGCCGGCGTTTGCCACGTCCCGGTCATAGATATCCACCTGCTTATAGGAGGCCCCTCCGGATGGATAGTCGGTAAATTGGTCCGGCTCGGTCCACTTTGATATCTCAAGGGCCTTGTCCGTGATCTCCCTCCACTGGTTGAAGTCGTGGCAATAACAGAGGCCCTGTCTGAGGCCGTTTAGTACGCGCACCGAAAAACCAGCCACATCCGCACGCTGCAATGCCTCCACCCGGCCATCCTTTGCCTCGGCGCTGATGTTGCGCGAACTGACGCAAAACACCTCACCCTTAAGACCGCTTAACGACGATATATAGTCTATGACCTTGTCTGCAATCTCAGTCTTCATAATAAGTAGCCGATGCCGTCTCAGACTCCCACACCGTCACCGCGGCAAGCCGCACGTCGTCGTTTGGCAGCTTCTTCTTGAGGGAGTCGTAAACCCACTTGGCAATGTTTTCAGAGGAGGGGTTTATCTCCGTAAACGGGAATACGTCATTGAGGTAGGCGTGGTCCAGTTGCTCGACAACCTCCCTTGCGTATCGCTTGATCTCATGGAAGTCCATTGCTATGTCTATATCGTTAAGGTCATCGGCCTGCACATGTACCTGGACCTTAAAGTTGTGTCCGTGCAGGTGTTCACATTTGCCCTTGTAACCCCTCAACTGGTGAGCGGCTGAAAAGGTCGCCTCGATCATTAGCTCGTACATGTTGCCTCTCTCTATATTATGTTTAGATTTGTAAGTTTAGGTTTTTTAGGTAGCCTTCTTCAGCGTAGAGATGTAGGGAAGGTTCCTGAACTGGTCATTATAGTCTACACCGTAGCCTATGACAAACTCATCCGGTATCTCAAATCCCACGTAATCAACGGGGACATCTGCGACCCTCCGGGACTTCTTGTCAAGAAACGCGCATATCTTAAGCGAATTAGGCCCCCTCTGTAACAACATCTCTCTGAGGTAGTTTAGCGTAATGCCCGTGTCTATGATGTCCTCCACCAGAAGTACGTCCTTGCCCTCTATGGGCTGACGTATGTCGTAGTGGACGACCACCTTGCCCGTTGTCTGCGTATCTATGTAGCTCGAGGCGATGATGAAGTCCATTGCCAGAGGCCCCTTTATCTGCCGTATCAGGTCTGAGAAAAACACACACGCACCCTTGAGTATCCCAACAGCCAAAAAGCCCTTATTCTTGTAATCGTCATTTATTGCCTTGCCCAACTCGTGCACTCTTACCCTTATCTGCTCTTCGGTAAATAACGGCTTACCAATTACCATCGCTGATACTCCTTTTGTATGATGAAAGATAACTCTGCTTCATATGGTAATAATACTACAGTCACATTATGAATTTCAAGCCGAAAAAACAGGGCCGTCGAAAAAAAACTTGCAAAAATTTTATTATCAATGCTATCATGATAAGTTGTGCTTGTATGTAATATTTACGATATGATTTTGTATAATAAGAAAATTTAGATGAATGTAAGTTAAGAAGTCGGGAGACATGAGATGAAAGAAAGGGATATTTTTGAGGAAATAATCAATATAGGCAAGAAGCGAGGCACGCTTACCTATGATGAGATTAACGATGCCTTGCCGTCGGAGTTCTTTTCGCCTGATGAGATAGAAGACCTTATGGACCTCTTGCAGGACATGGGTGTTAAGGTGGTAGATCAGGAGAGGGCTGCTGCAATGCTTGAGGCCGAGGAGGATGTCGAGGGATATGAAAAGACGGAAGACCTTGTCCAGGCCTACTTCCATTCGATGGGAGACATCTCTATCCTGAGCAAGGACGAGGAGACGGAGCTTGCCAAGACCCTTGAGGACGGCAGGGAAATAATCAAGGACATCGTAATATCCTTGCCGCTCTTTAAGAGGATACTGTCAGGTCTGAACCTCAGCGACGACACACTGGTTGAAGAGGAAAAGATTGAGGAGGCCTTAAAACTAACCCTCGAACGCCTTGAGGAACTGATCGATGTAGTCAGGAGTATAGACAGCAAGATTGTCAGGTATGGGACGATAAGGGATGTCAAACGCATTATCAATCTCAAGCAGTTTACCTCAAAAGACTCGAAAAACACCGGTGCCATGTTAAGGGATGCCATATCGGAGCACAAGAACATAGAGTCTGAGCTTGGAATTAAGATCGAAGAACTAAAAAAACACTGGGACCGTGTAGCCAAGGCAAAAGAGTTGGTCGTCAAGGCAAAGGATGAGCTGATTACCAGAAACCTCCGTCTTGTCGTCAACATTGCAAAGAACTATGTGGGGCGTGGACTCCCGCTGCTTGACCTCATCCAGGAGGGCAACATTGGTCTGATGAAGGCAGTGGATAAGTTCAAGTATGAAAAGGGTTTTAAGTTTAGCACATATGCTACGTGGTGGATCAGGCAGGCCATAACGCGCGCCCTGATAGACCAGACAAAGACCATACGAGTCCCCGTGCACATGATGGAGTTCTATAACCGTGTGACGAAGGTCTCTCGCGAGATCACCCAGCAACTGGGCAGGGAGCCTACTAATGAGGAGATTGCGCAGAAGCTGGATGTTGCGGTACGTAAGGTGGAGGAGGTCTTCAGGGCCATCCAGGACCCCATTGCGTTGCAGACACCCGTGGGGGATGAGGACACGGAGTTGGAGGACTTTATCGGTGATAAGAACAGCCCTTCACCGTTTACGGATGCTGAAAAGAGCGAGGCATCCGAGTACGTCCAGAAGGTGCTTAGAACGCTGTCGGCTAAAGAGGAAAAGGTCATCAGGATGAGGTTTGGTATTGGTGTGGACAGAGACCACACGTTGGAAGAGGTTGGCCGCCATCTCTCTATTACACGCGAGCGCGTCAGGCAGATCGAGGCAAAGGCACTACGCAAGCTCAAACACCCAAGCAGGTTAAGGGCACTGAAAATCCTGACGTCTTAGTACCCCCCATATCCTCCCCAGGCCCATACCGTTTATAGTGCGTTTCGATTTGGTGCAATACAAAGAAAAAATTTAGGGCTTTACCTATATGCCAGGGGTCGCCGACCCCCTCCCTCAGACCCACCCACAAGGGGAGGGACGGGGCGCCCCGGCCACGAAGAAGTCCCCTTGCGTGGGGTTCTGAAGGGGGCGCGGTAACGTCGCTGTGCGAGCGGAGTCGCCCCTTTATTTCTTGCCCTAAAGTATAGTCACCATGAAATATAAAGAGGATACCATTTATGGTATAATTAGCTCATGTTACGCAAAAGTATGGCATTAAGTATGTTAAAACGCCTGTATGGTTATCACAAGTACATGCCCGTAATTATAGCGCGTTTCGATCGCATGCAATACAAAGAAAAAATTGAGGGCTTTGCCTATATGCCAGGGGCGAGCCCCCTTCCTCATACCCCCTTGACCCCATTATTTAACAATCAATTATCATGCCTGAAAAAAACTGTGTCATTTCAGTATAGCATATAATTAGCTATGGATAATCACGTGCTTGGTCAACTTAGTGACGTCTATAAGACCTACAGGGTGGGTGACATAACGGTCGAGGCCTTACGCGGGGTTTCGATGACGCTTCACCGGGGGGATTTCTTTGCGATTATGGGGGTATCCGGTTCGGGCAAGACCACGTTGTTGAACATCCTTGGCTGTCTGGATGTCCCAACCGCGGGCAGCTACGTTATCAACGGCAAGGACGTCTCACAAATGGACGACGACATGCTCTCGGGCATAAGAAACGAGCTGATCGGGTTTGTGTTTCAGAATTTCTATCTGCTTCACTACGCCACGGTACTGGAAAACGTACTCCTGCCCACACTGTACAAAGACAATCACACGGCGGACAACACCCGGAGGGCCGCCGAGGTGCTTCAACTGGTGGGTCTGCAGGACAGGGCCGGCTTCAGACCAAGACAGCTCTCCGGTGGACAGCAGCAACGAGTGGCAATCGCTCGGGCGCTTATCAACACCCCCCGGTTGCTCATATGCGACGAACCCACAGGCCAACTGGACAGCACAACCGCCGCAGAGATAATGGCCATCATCAAGGCCCTCAACAACAGCGGCAAGACCATAGTCCTCGTCACCCACGACAGAGACATTGCCGCCTACGCCAACCAGGTGTTGACCATAAAAGACGGCCAACTCGTAAGCGTCACATGAGTGTGCGACCAGGTGTGTTCTTGGGCAGCTTTTATGCCGGTGGTGGCTCACACCTTGGACGATTGGCGGGTTTGGCCGCTGATGCGTTCAAGGCGGTTGTGGCGTTTAAGCTTCGGGCGTTTTTCTGCATCCTGAGTGTGTCCCTGGGCATCGCGGCCATAACGATAATCGTGGCTACGGTGGAGGGGGCATACAAGAAGGCCTATGACATCATTGATATCTTTGGGCCGGACTCCTTGCTCATCCTGGGCGGAAATACGGAAGCAAGGGCCGTGACGCAAAGACAGAAGACCATCACACTTGATGACGTCAACGCCATAAGAGGCGGCTTTCCATCGGCCTACTTTGTCACCCCGATGGCCACCAGGGGCGGGGTCGATGTCTCCTACCGCGACCACAGACACCAGACACTTGTGATCGGTTCAACGTCAGATTATGCCGCAAGCTGGAGCTGGATTTTGGCAGAGGGCGTCGATCTCTCAAGCGATGACGTTACGGGTCGCCGCAACGTGTGCCTGATAGGTCAGTACGTGGCCACGCAACTGTTTGACCAGCCCCCTCCCCTGAGGGCAGGGGAAGAACCAGACCCTACGAGGGGAAGAACCAGGAGTGTCAGCCCGGTTGGTAAGACCATCCTTGTTGACAGGCTGCAATGCCGCGTGGTAGGGGTGTTGTCGCAGCGGAGCGCCTCACAGATGGGCCACAACATCAACGACCGTATTATCATGCCTATTACCACGGTGATGAGAAAGCTACAAAACGAATCCAGGTACGTTACAATGGTAAAGCTCAGGTTCAGGGATGCCCAATATCTTAAGTCCTGGATAGAACAGTTGAGACAGTTTTTGAGGCAGCGACACAGGATAAAGTTCGACCAGGGCGACGACTTCACTATAGTCAGCCCCGATGAGATAATACGCTTTCTGGTGGCCTTTACGGGGTCGTTGGTGGTGTTTCTGGGAATTACGGCAGTGGTGTCGTTGTTGGTGTCCGGGTTTGTGCTGGCCAATCTGTTTAACCTCTCCGTAAGGGAGAGGACAAACGAAATTGGGATCAGGCGCGCATTGGGGGCAAGAAAGAACGACATCTTTCATCAGTTCATCCTTGAGTCAACCATCCTGACGACGGCAGGGGGACTTATTGGGTTTGTGCTAGGACTTGTTTCGTCAAAATTTATTGTGATGATAGCGGAATTTCCGATCCATTTTTCGTGGAAGGCCTTTGTCACAGGGCTTGGAATGGCTATTGTCGTGGGCGTAGTCTTTGCGGTCGCTCCGGCGCGGGCAGCCGCAAACCTCAACCCCATTGAGGCCATCAGGTAGAGTCTCATAAAGGGAAGGGGGCTTCGGCAATGGAGAATGAAGTCGGCCAGGGCAATCGCATTTGACCAAAAGAAAGAAAAAAAGGGGGTGCCCCGCCGCAAGCAGCACCCCCCTTCTAAATCGTTAATAGATACCCCAGTCGCTGGGGACGCCTTGGTCCACGTATCCTCCCGAATAACTTGACCCGGAGCTGTCCATTGTCCACATGTAGACGTCACCGTTTGAGCCGTCCTGCCAGACCATGTCGTTGACGCCGTCGCCATTGTAGTCACCGGTGGATTTCATATCCCAGGAGTCGGTGCCGGAGGCTTGCCCTGTCATCGGCACCATCGGGCTAGTTGTACCACCCTTGGGTCTTACGAAGTCTGCCCCCTTTATCTGTATGCCATCCATCAACCAGATGACGTTCTGGCCTGTAGCGGTAGAGTGCAGGTGTATGTCGCTGTTGCCGTCTCCATTATAATCGGCAGCGGCCTTGATCTTCCACTCCGGTTGCAGCCTCTTGACGATAAACCCGCTGCCTGCCTGCATCTTGGTGCCATCCATCAACCAGCAAAAGACATCGCCAACGTCCTTGCTCTGCCACAGTATGTCGGCCTTGCCGTCACCATTGAAGTCTCCCACTCCCCTGATATACCAGTCCTGTGGCATACTTTTGACCACATACCCGCCGGAGGCTATTGCAGCCCCGTTCATTAGCCAGATGTAGACTGCCCCGCTACCGGCATCTTGCCACAGGATATCGCTCTTGCCGTCGCCGTCAAAATCCTCCGACAGCTTGATCTGCCAGTCCGCGGGGATACCCCTGGCCACGAAGGCCCCGGACTTTGGTACACCGTTGTCCATGAGCCAGACGTAGACGTCGCCCGTGTCGATGTCTTGCCACAGCATGTCGGTCTTGCCGTCACCGTCAAAGTCCTCCGATGCCTTGATACGCCAGTTGCCGGGGATGTTACGTGCGGCAAAGGCAACCGATTTTTTTGATACGCCGTTCATCTGCCATACAGCCACGTCTCCCGTCCTGGAATTCTGCCACAGGATGTCACTCTTGCCGTCGCCGTCGAAGTCATTTCTAACACGCTTGCGTCCGGCCTTAAACTCGACAGAGACACCCTTTGCCTCGGTCATGTTCAACGTACAGCGGTTGCCGATGGCCGCATCACACCCGGTCCATTGTGCAAACCTTGACGTGGTATCCGGCTCCGCAAGGAGGACTACCGGGGTACCGGAGGGATACGTTGCCGTTGCCGTCTTGCCGCTCCAGGTGAGCACGCCCGTAGATGGCGTTACCGCACCGTCGCCGGTGCCCGTCTTTGTAACGGTCAGGAGAAATCCGCCGCTTGTCTTTTTGTTAAACGTTACAGCGAGTGTCCTGGATGCCGTCATATTGACCGTACACACGTTTGCCGCAACCGTGTCACACCCCGACCAAGTGACAAAGTCCGAGGTCATATCCCCCTCCGCCGTCAGCAATACCGAGGTGTTGAGGTCATACTCGGCGGTACCGGTGTTGCCGTTCCATGTGATTGTGCCGACCGATGTCGTCACGGAGCCATTGCCGGTGCCCTGCTTCATGATTGTCAGGGACTTCTTTGTCGCCGACTGCCCGTCCTGAATTACGGTAAAGGTCTGACCTGATACCGATATGGTACCGATCCGTACGCCGGCATTGGCGTTTGGTGTCACGGAATACGCCACAGTGCCGTTACCGCTACCGGAGTTGCCCGATGTTAGCGTAATCCAACTGCCGTCATTACTCGTTGCCGACCACGCGCAACCGGGGAATGCTGTAACCCCTATGTTGCCACTGCCGCCAGTTGAGGGGAAGTTCTTGTTTGTTGGGGTGAGCGTATAAGAACAGGACAAGGCATCCTGCAACACCGTGAATGCATGTCCCGCTATTGTCATTGTACCGGTACGGGAGGCTGTGCCCGTGTTGGGTGCAACCGTGTATGAAACCGTGCCGTTTCCGGAGTTGGAACTGATTGAGGTAATCGTTATCCAGGCAGCGCCGCTTGTGGCGTTCCATGTGCAGCCTGGGTTTGCCGTTACGTTCACGGTGTCGGTGCCGCCGCTGTACGGGAAATTCTTGCTGGTTGGGGAGAGCGTATAAGCGCAGGACAAGGCATCCTGCAACACGGTAAACGTCCGGCCGGCGATCGTTATTGTCCCGGTACGGGAGGTTGTGCCAGTGTTGGGTGCCACCGAGTATGAAACCGTGCCGTTGCCGGAGCCGGAGCTGCCGGAAGCTATTGTTATCCAGGCGGCATTGCTTGTGGCACTCCATGCGCAACCGGGGTTAGCCGTTACATTCACGCCGTCACTGCCGCCGCCGTGGGGGAAGGTCTTGCCCGTTGGGCTGAGTGATGTGCTGTTGCAGTCTGGTGCAGGCGTGGGTGTTGGAGTAGGGGGTGGTGTAGATGTCGGAGTTGGAGTTGAGGTCGGTGTAGGTGTCGGTGTCGACCAGTCACGAACTGGCCATACGTAGCCGAATCCACCACTGCCCGTCTTGAGGTTGGAGAGTACGCTGCCTACGTTCATGTAGACACTCCACGCGTTGGACATATTGCCGGCATAGGTAGTGGACGACCAATAGCCATACGATTGCACGTTGAACGGACTGCCTGATGGAATTGATGGATTATCTCTTCCATAGTCAACGGGACTATGCAGTTCTTCCTTGTTTGGCAGTCGCCAGTCGCCGTAGCCAAGGTGATTGATCGCATTGAGGCAGGCCACGTAATTCAGCGCCGCCTGCCAGGTCATCTGACCGCCCGTGCAACTATCAACCGTTGGTGTGCCGGCGTCTTTGGTCCAGATCAGCCCCGTGAGGTTATCCGTTACGGTGTCGTTGTAGTTATCCGTAAATCTCGGATTAGGCCACGTCATGCCTTTTTGTAACGCGCCGTCGTCACCGGCAGCGTAGCTTGTACTCTGGCCGGTTGCCCAAACATACGCATTATCAAACGCCCCGGCCCCTCCGTCACGAACCGGCCAAACGTAGGTGCTGTTTTGCGTCTTGGGATGTACGTCTACTCCGCCATTGATCATGAGGACGACCCACGCGCTGGACGGGTAGAGCGTACTGTAAGCGTAGGTGGTAGACGACCAATAGTAATCAGATATCACGTTGACAAACCCCTGTGAACCAAGCCATGTCGCTACATCAGCCTGCTCCGCACTAACAATGCTTTTCAACTCGTTGACGTTTGGCAGTCTCCAATCGTCGTAGCCAAGGTGATAGGCCGCATTGAGGCAGGCCACGTAATTCAGCGCCCCCTGCCAGGTTTTATCACCGTCGTCGCATGAGCCTACGACCGGCATACCGGCGTCTTGTGTCCAGACCAGCCCCGTGAGGTTGTCGGTGACCGTCTGGTTGCTGTTGACCGTAAAGCGCGGACTTGGCCAAGTCACGCCCTTCTTTAACGCTCCGTCGTCGTCCGTGGAATAGCTCGTTGTCTGTCCCGTCTGCGGCAGGCTGACACTCCAGGCGTAGGCGGCACCGGCAAGGCACATTGTCCCAAGCATGGCAATTAGCAGCAGGGTAAACAGCACCCTTACGCTGAATGTACTCTTAAACTGGAGATTACCGTTCTTTGTTCGACTATTACTTCTCCCAAACATACTTCCTCCAATGTTACTTATATTGTGGTCATATAAACCAGTTAAACTGGTACTTAACGATGGATATTGCATTGCATGACCGTTTGAAGCGGCTAAGATAAAGGCGGGAGTCCCAAAAGAAAACGAGGCCCTCATCCGTCATAGCCTGTAATTTCTTTTATTGCTCAAAACCTGCCCATTCTTAATTTTATCACTATACCAAATACGATTGTCAAGTCCTACACCAGGGCGGCACCCTTGACCCCATTATTCTTAACCCTAATGTTCTAAACATTTATGCTCCGTTATTTATTAGACGTAATTATAAAGAATACTATTTGTATATGTCCAGGAGTTACATAACTGTTTATCCCATATTCTTAGACGTAACTATCTGACATAAAAACAATATTATCCTTATTTATAATGGTGTTACAGTTTTTAGACAATACCAACTGGTAAAGATGGGGTATATTTGAAAGAATAGGAGTTGTTCCACATGAACCCTCAACCAATGCCACAACCCTGCGCAGGAAGGGGTCAAGGGGACTGGTCCCCTTGCAGGGGGGATTCTGAAGGGGGGGGGCGGCAACACCCGCCGTGCGGGCGGAGTCGCCCCCTTCTTTCTTCGTTTGAATGGGCAGGTACTTTATTTTCACGGTAAATCTGCTATATGAGGCATAAAACGCCTTAAATCCTGCCGTCCACGATTGATTGTGGCACCTTCCCGTCTTCTCCACTCTATATACGAAAAGAGCCTCTCTTATCCTTTCCTCAGGTCGGCAATGGTTTGCAGGGTGGTGTCGAGTTTGTTTTTGATATCTGCGTACTTTGATGGTGCAGAGGATTGGGTGAAGATGGTCAGGGCTTCTTCGTATGCCTTGACGGCCCGCTGGAGGTTGTCCTCGGCGTTGTGGATGAAGGCAAGGGCAAAGTAGCAGTTAGCCAGGCAGTGCTGAGTCAGGCCATATTTGTAGGGATACTGTTGTGCAAACTCGAACTTGAGCGCCTTTTCATAATAGCGGATTGCCTTGTAGAGGTTCTCTGCCTTGTCGCAGCATGCGGATAGATCGCTGTAGGCATTGCCGAGATTGCATTGCGTTATGAAATAGTCAAAGTTGGAGCGTTGCGGTGAATAGACCTTTAGCGCCTCCTTGAAGGAAAATATGGCCAACTTGAGATTTGATTCCTTATTCTCCGTCTGGGACAGTATGTTGTAGGCATTACCGATGTTGTTTTGAGTCATACCGTACTCCATAGGATACTTATCGGGCGTGTAGACCTTCAGTGCCTCTTTAAATGCCTGGACGGCCTCTACCAGGTTGCTTTCTTTGTCGCGTATCTCAGAGAGCAGACCAAAAGTGCTCCCCAGGTTGTTTTGTGCCATACCGTAGTCCTTGGCATGTTCGGTGGGTGTCCACACCCTCAACGACTCCTTGTAGGCAGTGAGGGCCTGTTGGAGATTCTCTTCCTTGTCCTTTAACTCCGCCAGGTCACAGAGAGAGTTTCCAAGGTCGTTTTGTGTAATCGCATACTCGATGGCGGAGAATTCCAGTGAACGAACCGTCAGGGCATCCCTGTAGGCCTCCACAGACTTGGCCAGAAACTCCGCCCTGTCCTGAAACGACGCAAGCTCCCAGTAGGCATGCCCCAGGCTGATCTTTATGTGTCCAAACTCGATGGCATGTTCCTGACTGTTTCTGACCCTTAGGGCATCTTCATAGGCGGATATGGCCCTGGTAAGGTGCTTCTCCCTGTCGCGGCATACGGATATGGCCCTAAAGGCGTGCCCCAGGCTGGTCTGGACGTGGCCGTACTTTTCCGGATTATTTTCAGCGGTGTATATCTTGAGCACCTTTTCGTATGCCTGGATCGTCTTTAGGATATTATCCTCCTTGTTGCACATCTCCGATAGCGCCCACCACGCATTTGCAAGGTTGTTCTGTGTTGCCCCGTAGTCATTGGGGTAGTCCTTTACCGTATAAACGGTCAGGGCGTCTTCGTAAGCCTCCAGCGCCTTGAGGATGTTTTCCTCCCGCTTGTTGCCAACGGCAAGTTTGCGAAAGCATATCCCCATGTTGTTCTTGATATGACCATACAACAACGGCATCTTCTTTTCCGATACTCGCTCTAATATCTCGGAATATATCCCCAGGGCATCCTCGTGGTTGTTCTCCTCAAGCAGTATGTCGGCCCTCTCTACGGCATCGGTGACGGCAGAGACGGCATTGTGCTTCACCCTCTTTACATACACCAGCAGTATGATGACTACAACAGACAATACTCCAAACACAACTAACAGTATGTTTTCAGTCATCTCTCATCCTTCATCAAAATCCATTCGTGTTATAATCCAACCTCTGACAATATCGAATCTATCGAGTCTTTGGCAGTTTGTGCCACTTCCGTGTTCTCATCTTCCAGCAATCTCTCAAGCGGCATAAGATGTCTTTCCCGTCCAATGATGCCAAAGACATAAGCCGCATCCCCCCTGACATTGGGATTGTCCTCTCCCAACAGCGGCAGAAGGCTGTCCGCAATATCCTGTACAACCTCAAGCCCCAGCTCCTTTAAAGCCTCAACAAGCGCAATGGCACCTATGCGTACCCGCAACCTCTCATCCCTCAAGAGTACCGCCACAACACCGTACAACCCGGCGTCATACCTGAACATGTCGATGATATTGTCAAGGAAGCCCTTTTCCATATAGTCGGCTATCATTACCTCAAGCCCCTGCTGATTCTCAGGTGAATCCATGTCTCCTAACATAAATGTTGCATCATAAATCCGTGTCACAATATATCCACACTATTTTACAGGATCAGGTAAGAAAAGTGCCAACAGGTAATATAAAAAAACGCTTGCTGTAAAAAAATCCTGTGATGAATATGTATAGCACGTTTCAAAAAAAAAGGGGCGGCTCCGCTCGCACAGCGACGTTACCGCGCCCCCTTCAGA
>JADGAE010000014.1 GCA_015232165.1 Nitrospirota bacterium | reverse complement strand
TAGAGATAACCGGAAACAACCTTGTTGTAGATAATCTCGACACCAGGCAGCGTAATCATGGCCTCTGTCACTACGGGGTCCCAGGCGGAGAAGGCATCTATCTTGCGGTTCTTGAGCGCATCAACCATCTCCGTTACATTCAGCTTGACAAGGTGGGCGTCTTTGGGCGTATTACCGCCTATGGACAGGGCGTTAAGGAGGGTATAGTGGGCATTTGAACCAAAGGGATAACCTATCCTGGCACCGCGTAAGTCTTTTATCCTCATGTGTTTCCTTGCGACAATTGAGGTGAAACCATACTGCATCAGAGACGATACAACCACCTTGTCCGTAGAAGTAGCCACAATGGCAGGCATATCACCTCCTACACCCACCTGGAGGTCACCCCGCAAGAGGAACTGATTTACATCAGCGCCCTTAAAGAATGGAAAAAATCTGATCTCAAGCCCCATCCCTCTGAGCATGTCATAAAGCACGGTATCACGGCTCATGGTCTCTGTGATTACGACCTCCGGCAAAGCCATTGGCTGAATACCCATGTTTATTACGTTTTCCCCTTTTCCAAATTCGTACTTAGAGTAACGAGGATCAGTGGGGGTGTCCGATGAGGCGTAAGAAGACGTCATTGGGCAGAGTGTCCCTATCAGCAGGGTTACAACTACCGTTATGGTAATCTTTATGTGTTTAGGCAATCTCACCTTCCGCACCTGTCTTTAGTATAACATTCCCATGTCAGATAAATTGCACTTTAAATGGCACGATATTTCTTATGCCATAGCCCTGATTCAATCCACCTCATCTCAAATTAAGTTCACGGTATTGCACGGTGAATTTATTCCGGCATATATAGCTCGTTTTGATTGCGTGCAATACAAAAAAAAGGAGGGCGGCTCCGCCCCCTCCTTGACCTCCCCTACAAGGGGACCAGTCCCCTTGACCCCATTAAAAATGCCATGTATTTTGTATTTAACCAAATCGAAACGCGCTATAAACTAAGATTATATCGGGTAGTTGCAGTTAATTCCGGACTTTCTGCAGTAGCTCGGTCGAAATATTATGTATAAACCGCTGACATAATGGGGTCAATGGGGGCAGCCGCCCCCCGGCTCAAAATGCGTTCCGGCCTGTCAGGCGTTTCCCGGGCGTTTACATGCGATACGTAAAACGTTACAAATAATAGCATTATATACTCATTATGTAAAACTCGACATATATATAGTACACATATCACAAAGACAACATGCACTAATATGATAAAGAGAAGGAGGAGTTTTAATGAGTAACCTCACTGCTTACATAAGGGACTGCTGGGAAGCGGCAAAACAGGCACGACTATCCATAACGGAACAAATGCAACACTCCCTCAGGCAACGCAACGGTCTCTACACGGCGGACAAGCTACAGTCCATAAGGAAGATGAAAGGGTCTGATCTGTACATGCTTGTGACCAAGAGCAAGTGCCGCGATGCCGAGGCCTGGCTCAAGGACATACTCATACAACCCGGCCTCAGACCCTGGGACCTAACCCTCTGCAACCAAGTACAGGACGACAACGAACAGGATGCCGTCTTTGAGGCCGTTGACAGGATGAGAGACTGTATCAACGACCAGTTCATTGAGGGTGGCTGGTACAGGGCCTTTGAGGAGCTTCTCTATGACCTGGTAACGTTTAAGGCTGGCTTTATAAAGGGGCCAATCCTCAGAAAGGAGCGCGCCAGAAGAAGGGTCTTCAATGCCGGCCTCTGGGAGACTGTCATTGAGGAGCGGATATTGGCCGAGTTTGAGAGACGCTCGCCCTTTGATATCTATCCCAACCCCGATAGCACGGGCATTGACGATGGCTATCTGATTGACGTCATAAGGCTTCGTCCTGTGCACCTCATGGAGCTTATCGGGATGCCGGGATTTAACGAGGATGCCGTCAGCCGGGTGTTGTCCGGGCTTAAGGAAGGCTCGCTCAAGGGCTATGACGACGCGTATCCTGACATCATGATGCCTGATGTTCCAGGTTTTCAGCGCCCTCCGGAGAGGAAGCTGGCGTTGTTGGAGTTCTGGGGGGATGTTGAGGGGTGGATGCTCAGTGATTACCTGGATGTGGATGACTCCGGTGTGTATCCTGTGTGCGTGTGGGTGGTTGGCGACCACGTCCTGAAGGTCATGGGTAACCCAGACCCAATGGGGTTAAAGCCGTACTCAAAGGTGTCTTTTGAGGAGGTGCCTGGTCAGTTTTGGGGTATTGGACTGGCGGAGGTACTGGAAGGGGTGCAGAGTGCGTGTAATGCCGTTGGCAGGGCTATTGTCAACAACACGGGACTTGCTTCCGGCCCGCAGGTGGAGCGCAACGTTGAGCGCGTGCTGCCGGGGGAGAGCAGGGAGATGTGGCCTTGGAAGGTGTGGGACGTTACCGACTCACAGATGACGGCCACGCCGGCAATCCGATTCTATCAGCCGCCGATGGTTGTAGATAAGCTCATCCAGGTGTATGAGTTTTTCATGCGGCGAGCCGAGGAACACTCCGGTATCCCAAGCTACGTCAACAGCAACAACAGTGATACCGGCGTCAACACCAACGCCTCGGCCCTGTCGATGTCCATGACGCAGGCCGCCCGCGGGATCAAGGGTGTGGTAAAGAACATCGACTCGCGCATCATTACCCCGTGCGTGGAGCGTCAGTACCACTTTAATCTCCGGTACGGTGATGACTCCGCAATGGTACCGGATGTCAAGGCCGTCGCCAAGGGCAGCTCTTCACTCATTGCAAAGGAGCAGCAGGCCATCAGGAGAAGCGAGTTCCTGCGCACAACGAACAATCCCGTGGACATGGCTATCATTGGTGCAGAGGGACGGAGACATCTGCTGAAGGAAGTTGCCAGGGCGCTGGAGATAGACGTAGAGAAGGTTATCCCGGACGCCCCCCAGGATCGGACGCTAAACCGGACACTGAAGGCTGACCCTGCCGTTGTCCCACCGTACGATAAAGAGGCAAGCAAACCCCTAAACCCAGCCGGAGAGCCACATGGTGACTTTAACCTGTTTAACCGCGCCGGTATAGAGAAGGAGGATTGAGACCATGCTGATGGTTACACAAGAGATATCAAAGGCCGTGAATACCTTAAAGGGAAATCCGGACTGGCTCAGTGTGATACGGTGGCTTGAGGGCCAACTGGTGGAGCAGGCATTGCAGAACAACTCTCAGCGTGATGAGGTACTTCTGAGGATGGGGCAGGGACGTGCCCTTATGCTCAGAGAACTGGTAAAGGTCTTTAGTTGTCACGCCGACGCCGGAGCGTTATGCAGCAATAAGGAGGATAGCGCCTTCTCTCAACAGTTACACGACAATTAAATAAACAAAGGAGGATTTTGAAATGAAAAAAGTAGTGTTAACGTTGCTTGCAGTCATAGTGTCAACGTGGGTTTGTTTGTTGAGTGCCTCCGGGGATACCTTTGAGCTTTTAAAGGCTGCTACGGCAACGGGTGTTGGTAAGGTGGTTGATGTCTCTTATGCTAAGTTTAGCACCTGGAGCTGTGACGTCCTGGTGTCTGACAACACGGCAACGGCGGTAAAGGTACGTATTGAGGGCAATCAGGGCGGCAGCCTGTTTGCCCCCGGGGGCATGGCTGAATATACGCTTACCGTGGCTGAACTGGCCGCAGGGATTGGCTCGTTTTCGATCTCGGATATACCGGTTAACGTCATCAGGGCAAACCTGATAACCCTGGCAGGTGGCAGCTCGCCGGCCATAACTGTCAGATGTACGGGGGTGAAATAATGAGACGCCATCGTACTAGTAATACTGTCCTTACAACCATACTTATAGTAAGCTGCCTTCTGCCCTTTACGATGCTGCCTGTATTTGCCTGGCAGAAGTTTCCGTTACAAACGATGGGTGGAGCCGGAGATATCATAATCCAGTCCCCTTCGGACAATCAGACGGTGGTGTATGACCAGGCAACGGGGACGTGGGTCAATGCCGCGCTCTCAGGGGTGGCAAGGGACTCTTTGAGTTGTTATGCGACGGGGTTGACGTATGATCATACAACAGGAATTTTTAGCTTCTTGCCGGGGTATAGCATACCGACTACGGCCAACCAGACATTGTGGACCGGGCACTTGTCCGACCTGAACAACCCACACGCAACAACGCTGACACAGTTAGGTATAGGGTCATGGTCTGGCAGCAACAACATCACGACCGTTGGGGCGATAACAAGCGGGACAGTGCCGTGGGCTAATGTCAGCAAAGCTGGATCAGCATTAGGTGATATAGTCGACACTAATATTGCGACACCGGTGGACGGTCAAGTTATCAGATGGGATGCTTCCACAAGCAAGTGGATAAAACAACCATCTCTGATTGTTGGCAAGAACGATCAATTTAATAGACCTCAAATAAGTTTTCACGGATGGAATACGATAAACAGCATAGGTAGTGTATTAAAACTTGGGCAGATGCAGCCTGATGGAGACCCTGCAAACATAATTTCAGAAGGAATAGTTGTGCACGGTTCGCCTACAGGTTCTTCTACAGACATGAAAAGTATAGCAATGGGTGATGCGTATAATCGTTATGGGTACGCAAGAATAAAACCAAACAGGTTTGCATTGTGGGGGGTTGACAGTGTAACTGGATTGAATGGCGATTATTTCAGAGTAGACAACAATAATCTGTTTTTGAAAAGCGATTCAAACACGACTACCTTTAATGTAGCTCGTGCAACGGGTATTATTACGGCGGCCACATGGCAGGGTGTATCAATAGGTGACAGTTACATAAGCAGTGCTGCAACGTGGAACGCCAAACAAAACGCACTGACGGCAGGGGTAGACTATCTCACGCCAACAGGCAACGGGTCGTCGTTGACGGGACTGACGGGCAGCCAGATAAGCGGCAACATAAGCGGTAATGCCGGCAACGTTACGGGTACGGTAGCGATAGGCAATGGTGGTACGGGTCAAACCACAGCGCAGAATGCAATCAATGCATTGACTAATGTTTCGGGTGCAACAAATGGTTATGTTCTAACGAAAGTTGGCACTGATGCTACATGGGCCGCATCCGCAGGCGGCGGCTCTTCTACCCTGGCTACATTGACGGATGTGACTCTGACCTATCCCACGGATGGCCAGGTATTGAAGTACGACAACGCATCGTCAAAGTGGATAAACGCAGCGGCGCCATCGAGTTACACAGACGCCAATGCCCGGGCGGCGATGAGCAACACGGCAACGGGTCTGACGTACAGCAACGCAACGGGCATCACCAGTCTGACTAGCGGCTACGTCATCCCGACAACAACGCAAGAGAGCACGTGGAACGCCAAACAAAACGCATTGACGGCAGGTGTAGACTATCTCACGCCAACAGGCAACGGATCAGGTTTGACGGGCATTACAGGCGGACAGATATCCGGCAACATCAGCGGCAACGCAGCCAACGTCACCGGTACGGTTGCAATTGCTAACGGCGGCACCGGTTCGACAACGGCATCAGCGGCGTTTAACGCCCTCCGCCCAACTACGGCCAAGGGCGACATCGTTAGCGACAACGGTACGGCAACGGCAATACTGGCTACTGGTGGAGCAGGGACAAACACGTATGTGTTGACGCGGGATGATTCAACTGCTACCGGCCTGAAATGGGCAGCCCCTGGAGCAGTTACGTTGTCGGCGTCAAACGTCGACGGCCTGACTACTGAGTTAAATGGCTCTGCCATCTCGGTGTCCCCCTGGATAACCGCCGATATAATGTTGTTAGCTTTTTATCGTGAAGTAGACAAAGGTATTGCATATGGACAAATGGCAGATGGCATTATAGATAGATTTTACGATCAGACAGGAATAGCTACAGGGTCTATTTCCAATTTCACATATACAGGAGCATCAAGCTATAATTATGCCGTTACACCGGGGACAGGGTGGTCACAAACTTCAAGCGCAGCGGCTTTGTTTAATATGACAGGAGTAAGCGGGAGTACCACCTCACGTGCGGGGTATTGTTTCATTGCAACCACCACGGGCACCGCAGAATCAATAAAATTTAAACTCAGGAGATTTGGGGCGGCCCCCTCCGACCTTTTAGTTTATATGTATTCATCGTACACGGGGACTGTTGCTGCCAATACGGCTGTCCCTTCCGGCAGTGGTACTTTGGTTTATACGCTGTCGAGCGAAGATAGAGCGGCTATAACCACCGATAGTGCCGGAGCAATATACACGTATACACTATCTACCCCGTTTAGCCTTACTTCAGGGAATACATATTGCGTGGAAATAAAGACAACTCAAAGTCAAAGTGGGACAGATTACATACATATATACGGAGCTAATTCCGACGTTACCGCGCAGGCTGTTGATTTCTACTATAACAGTTCTTATGGATCAGCGGTAACCCAGGATATGTATGGTGTTATCACTTTGTCCTATCCGGCGAGTGCTGTCCTTCCATCTATAGCTTTTACGGCATTGTCAGCCCCAACAGTGGCACAACTGACACTGTTTGAAACGGATGGTTCCCCTGCTCCTCCGACAACGATGACAGGAGCTACGGACGACATTCAGGGGTGGGTGAGCGCGGATAATGGAAGTACGTTTACTCAAATCCCTCTTGTGAACATGGGGTACTATGGTCAGGCAGGGTCAACAAGTAAGATTTTAAGTGGTACCGCTACAATCACAAGCGGGAGCGGGACTTCAATGAAATGGAAAGTCGTAATGAATAATTCAAAGAGATTCACGATTAATGGTGTTGGTTTGACGTGGCAATAACAAATCAAAAAGGAGGGAATATGGATTCAAGGGTTTTGTTTTACTCGGCGATAGGCGTGGTTTTGTTTGTGATGATGTTAGTACTGCCGTTTATGGTAGACCTGGCATTAGCGGAGCCGCAACGCCTGACAACAGAGGAACAGCGGGCAAAGATTGTGGCAAAGAAGCAGGCCAAGGCCGACAACATACCCGACTTGACGGCGTTTGAAGACGCGGTAGACAATGCGTTCCCGGACAACAAGCAGGCGGCGGTAATCAAGAGGCTGGCAAGGGTGCTGCATTTATACACAAGCGATGGCAAGAATTAAACACACACAAAACAAAGGAGGATTTTGATTTATGGCAAATTTAAACGAAGCTTCTACGATGGTGTTGACTGACTTGGGAGACACAATTCCCGGCATCAGCATTGACTCCCAGGGTATGGTTGTGGGAGACGACTCCGGGCAGGTTGCCCAGGATGGCAGTGTAGACAACACAACCGATCAGGAGCGTCCTGGAGCGACTAAGAACAACAAAGACGAGCTTGATACGGAGCTTGTCAAAGACCAACAGATTGCAGCATTCCGCATGGAGAACCCACTCATGTATGATGTGCTGAAAAAGATGATAGGCGTTAGCATAAGTTATGCTAACATGGACAAACAGCAGGAAGCTGTTCCTGCACTGCCACAGATGCAGGTAACAACACCACAGACACAGGTGGTCACACTGCCTCAGACAACGCCGACTCCTGAGACAGTTAGTCGCACCAGTGCGGGCATGGAGAGGTTTTTGGCCCCGCCTCGCTCCGGTTCCGGCGTAAACAACACCCCGGAGGTCTTTACAAATCAGCAGATAGAGCAGTTCTACAGGGCAGTAGCCGCAGGTCGCTACAGGGGCAGAGAAAAGGATGCCCGCGACATAGAACTCAGGATCGCCCGTGCCGTTAACGAAGGCAGGGTCACCAACTAACAATCGTTTACGGTAACACAAAAAAAACAATAAGGAGGATTCTTTAACATGGCATTAGCAAAGGTATCTGGCTATCCCGACTATGGCAGCAGTTCACAGGGCAAGTTCAGCCGGGCGATATGGTCAGGCAAGCTCCTGGCAAAGTATTATGCAACCAGCGTGATAACCGACATCTCCAACACCACATACGAGGGAGATATCAAGGAGCAGGGCGACCTGGTCTACATCCGTGCGGTACCGGATATCACCATAAGGGACTACGTCAAGGGGCAGAAGCTCGAGTACGACAATCCCGATGCACCACCGGCCGTTGACCTGTTGATTGACAGGGGCAAGTACTTTGCCTTTACCTGCGATGACGTTGACAAGTGGCAGTCCGACATAGACCTCCTGGACCTCTGGAGCAGCGATGCCGCAGAGCAGCTCAAGGTGGTCATAGACTCCGAGGTCCTCGGTACCATCCCCTCGCAGGCACATGCAAGCAACAGGGGCGACAAGGCCGGAAGGATTTCGGGGGCCATTGACCTCGGTAAGACAGGCTCTCCTATACAGATTACAAAGACCAACGTCCTGGACTACATCGTGGACTGTGCATCGGTACTGGATGAGCAGAACATCCCCGAGACGGGCAGGTGGTTGGTTATCCCGGCGTGGTTGGCCGGGATGATCAAGAAGTCCGACCTCAAGGATGCAGCCCTGACCAACGACTCCGTCTCTATACTGAGAAACGGGCGCATCGGTTCCATAGACCGCTTTGACGTCTACAGCAGCAACCACATCGGCAGCGTCCTGGACGCAGGAGACACGGTCAACAACATTCTCTTTGGGCACAGGTCGGCACTGACCTTTGCTTCACAGATCATCAGGGTGGAGACCCTCAGGGCTGAGAGCACCTTTGGCGACCTCGTCAGGGGACTGCATGTGTACGGCTTCAAGGTGATCAAGCCAGAGGGCCTTGGCCTCCTGTACGCAATGAGATAGCGGGAGTGTATTTTGAGCCGGACTACCCTGGCTCACCACTGTCACCGCAATAAAGAGACACCATTACCTTCCCCTGACCCCTCCCATAAAGTGAGGGGAATACAAGGGGGAAGGATATTAACAGAACAACGTATAACTTTTCAGGAGGATGGACAATGGCAACAATAGACATGACAACCGGCACTTCGGCCATACCACACAACGGCATAGACAAAGAGTACCGGATTAAGAACAGACTCGACTTTGGCACAACAAACGTGGCAGCCTCAGATACGATCAATATCGTCAAGATAAAAGCCAACACACACGTCAAAAAGGTATACACGAAGGTCATTACCCCGGAGGGGGCCGTCGCTACGTGCACCATAGGAGACAGCGCAGATGCTGACGGCTTTGACGCAAGCGTAAACCTCAACGCCGCAGCAGGTACGATCACACAGAGCACGGCAAGCGACGCCTATGCCGATGGCAAGCTCTACACCACGGAGACAAGCATTGACCTCACGCCGGCAAACAACCTCAGTACCGCCGTCATTGACGTCTATGTTATATGTGAAGACTTGAACTAAGAGGGGCAAAATTGAACACCCCTGGTGTAATCTCTGCCTGGGGTGTTTCACCCCAACTATTGTATACAAGGAGGTAAATGTGGCTCTGAGGAACCACTGTGAAAGATATGACCGTTAAAGATATATTACAGCGAACCAGACAGTTGCTTACAGATAACATACCGCCATACCTGTGGTCTGACGCGGAGCTGGTCGATTACCTCAACGACGCCATAAACGAGCTTCTGATAAAAACGCCTCTGTTGATCGACTCTGCAACGCCCGATATATGCCGCATAGATGTTAGTGCCAATATCAACGCCTATGTACTGGACAGACGGGTAATTGCCATCAAACGTGTCGTGAGTCAGGGTACGGGCACCCTGCTGGTCAGGGTCACACAGCCTTACATGGATGCCTTAAACGCCAACTGGGAACAGACCACGGGGAGTCCCAGGAACTACCTACTGGATGCCACAAGCGGATATATCACTCTGTACCCCACTCCCGATAAATCCGACACCATGCGTCTGACCGTCTATAGGTTGCCCATAAGCGAGTTGACCCCAAATGCGCAGGACCTTGAACCGGAAATCAACTACAGATACCACCCCAGACTCATTGCCGGCATCCTCTGCAGGGCTTATGAAAAGACCGACACGGAGACGTTTAACCCCGCCGGAGGACAAAAGTACGCCGACATCTGGCACAGGTTCATAGAGGATGTCAAGAAGGATACTCTAGTCAACGACTACGTTGATACCTGCTACAGGGCTGAACTATAAAGGCGGTTATGGAGACAATGAAGCAGGCGACAAATGAGATAACACATACAGGGTTCAGGGGACTGGTCAACGTCAAACCGACCCGGGAGGCATCCTCGGACGGCCTGTCCGATCTGAAATCGGCCGTGAACGTGGACATTGACAACTCCGGTAATGTTGTCACCCGGCCTGGTTTTCTGAGGGTCTATGAGGGCAAGGTACACTCCCTCTACGGTAATGGCAAGGTCTGTCTGTTCAGGCAGGCAGACAGACTCATGCAACTGTATCAGGTCAGTGGTGCCGAGGACTCGTCCCCGGATGTGGTTGCACCATACGCCGTGCGGACGCTGGCTTCCGGCATAAACGGCAGTCTGAGGATGAGCTACCAGTATGTTGCCGGCAGGGTGTACTACAGCGATGCAGCCGTTACCGGGGTTGTGGAGGTGACGGCCAGACCGATACCCGTTGTGCGTTCGTGGGGGATGCTACCCCCTGATGCCCCCGTGCTATCGGCTACTACCGAAGGGATACTGTCAAAGGGCAAATACCAGGTCTCACTGACCTACACCCGCAACGATGGCCAGGAGAGTGGGGCATCAACCGTAGCAAGTATGACACTGACAAAAAAGGCAGGCGGTATTGATGTCATATGCCCCCTGTCGGCAGACCCAAACGTCAGAAAGATAAACATCTACATAAGTGCCCCCAACGGCGAGGTACCATACCTGGCTGCCTCGCTGGATAACACCCCAAGCGCTACAGTACCTGGGTTTACTGTCCCATACCACTACCGCGGAGAGACCGTCACGGGGCCGCCACTGTTGACCTGGGGACTGAAACCACCGCCGCCGGGGCAGTTGCTCTGCTACTACCGCGGCAGGCTCTACGTGGCAAGTCTCAACACCCTCTGGTACAGTCAGCCCTACACATACGAGTTATTTGACCCCGCACAGGGATGGCTTGCCTTTGACAACCCGATCACGCTTGTGGCCGCCGTAGAGGACGGGATTTTTGTGGCTACCTCCCGGGAGGTCGTTTTCCTCAAGGGGACGGAGCCTGAGAGGTTTCAACTGATGCAGGTGTCCGACTGTGGCGCCGTCTTTGGCACGCAGGCAATGGGCGTATTGCCAGGCGAGCAGGGTGTCAATGGCAGAACTGAGGTTGTGTTCTGGGAGTCGAGGATGGGTAAGTGCGCAGGACTAAGCGGGGGCAGGATACAATTTCTAACCGCCGACACGTACAACTATGAGGCCGGTGAGATAGGGACGGGGGTCTTTTGGCAGCGCTCAGGGATGCAGTTCTACCTGAGCATCATGCAAGGGTCGCCTCTGCCCCCTGTTAATCCCCAAAGCTCACTTATGACAACCAGGGACAAGGATAGCGGCAGTTACAGCCTTGCCCTGCCGGTTCCCGATCTGCAATCAGTTACTGCTATATAAATCGCATTAAACAAACACAAAGGAGAAAAGACATGGCACTAAGATTATCCACAGGTTTAAGGAACAAGATGCTTGGCATCAATACAAACATGCTCACCAACGGGACATTTGCAAGCGACTTCGCAGGCTGGAGTCAGCTCTCTGGCACAGCGGCACGCAACTCCGGTACCGGGGCAGATGGCACGGCGGGGTTTGCCTCATGCACGGGGTCAGGGTCGGCGGTGGGGAAGTTCACAACCGCTGCCGGCATTACGGTCAAGTCCAATCAACTGTACAGGGTCTCCTACTACTACCAGAAGCCCGTATCGGGGGGAGTTAGTGGCAAGTGCATGGTTGGCACCACCTCCGGGGGCAACGAACTACTTGAGGTCATACATGACGACACCGCGGGTAGTTGGGTCAAAAAGGACCTGGTCTTCAGGACGGGGGCATCCACAACGTCGATATACCTGTCGTTTGAGACCTCAACCACGGGGGCCTCGGACGTGTGCTACTTCGACGAAATTACACTCTCACATGCCGCTGCCAGTATCCAGGAGATATTCCGCAAGGGGTTTGTCAAGATATACACGGGTTCACAGCCAACCACGGCAAACGACGCCCCCACGGGCACGCTCCTGTGCACGGTCTATTCCGACGGCAGTTCTGCGGGGTTGACCTTTGGCGATTCCTCTGCCGGTGTCCTGGCAAAGACGGTCGGTGAGACGTGGTCGGGCACTGCCGTGGCCACGGGGACGGCTGGATGGTTCAGGCTCGTTGCTCCCTCTGACGGCGGCTCTTCTTCCCAGACCGACGAACGACTCGACGGCTCCGTGGCGACATCCGGCGCTCAGTTGAACATGTCATCGACTTCCATAGTCTCAGGTGCGGTGCAGACCATATCAACCTTCTCCATCACCATGCCCGCAGAGTAGAAGGCAAGAAATGTCTGAACCACGATTTAACGGATTAAAGGTGCGAGCCGCACTGGCATAAAAGATTGTCAGGATTAGGTTAAAACATCTTTCATGTAAATCAATCCTGTATAATCCTGCATAATCCGTGTAATCAAGGTTCAGACAGTTTCTATAAGGATGATAAACAATGGCTGATCAATTTGGGTTAAGCACACAACAAGACCTCAAGTCCGGCGGAGACGGTGCCAAGGCATACGGGTGGAACGTACTAAACTCCGCCAACGCCACCGTTATGGACGTCAACGGCATCAATGCCGGTTATCTCACTGTCACCGGCAGTACCTCTACCAATGACGCCCCCATGACTCATCCGTTTGTCTATCAGAATATAGCAGGCGACTTTGACATAGACGTCGGCATGTTGCAGGGTTCCGGCATTGTCTCAGGGCTGATGTGCCGTGACCCCAATGCCTCCGCCGGTGAGGACTGGCTGTGTATCATAGCAGACAATAATGGCTTTCTGTGGTGGGGGGATATGCTCAACAATACGCCCACATCCGGAAATATAGGGATAGGGTGTCCCAACTACTTGAGGATTACACGTTCAGGTAGCGCCTTTACCTCCTATAGAAAGACAAACCCGGGGGATTCCTGGAGCTTGGTACACACACATAATCGCACTGACTTCAACAACAGCATCCAAGTAGGGCTGTACTACAAACGGATCAGTGGTTTGACTGCCGTCAGGTGGGACTACTTCCAGGGCAGCAACAGCGGTGGTACGGTAAGCATCGACGGCACCTTGACGTGGCCCAAGCCAACGCTCTCTGCTTCCGGCTCTTCGGCATCCGTTGCAGGGGCCTCTTTGACCCTGCCAACAGGCACGATAGACGCCTCCTGTTCCCAGAGTGGCAGCTTTGCAGACATCACGCTGTTTTCGCCGATGCTCTCATCCGAAACACCCGCCGATGCCAACGTCAACGTCGCCCTGCCGCTGCCGGTGTTCGATACGCTGCTAACGGGCAGCAACAACGTTGCAGGACAGATTGCACTCTTGCCGCTGCAGACCACCGGCATGGAGCTTGCCGGTTGCACCATGCAGGTGGCGCTGTCGCCGGGGCAGTTTAGTGTTGAGGCCCTCACCAGCCCTCACTCGGACATCCCCGTGACAGCCCTCCGTTGTGAGGCGCTATGCCTGACCGGTGCCGTTGCCACGGTACAGACCGGGATGCCATCGCCCACTCCGGAGGGCAACATCACCACCAGTCACCTCATAACATCGCTGCTAAGGCTGCCACGACCCGCAGCAGGGGCCTCCCTGGCAACAGGAAACAACCTGACAATGCAGCGGCAATGCCGCCTGTTGCAGCTTTCCACCTCCCTTGCAACTGGAAGTGTAAGCACCTGCAACACCGATTTGCGTGCACCCGGCCTCCTGTCCGTCTCCTTCAGTAACCCCCTGGCAGAGGGCGCACTGCAAACACCACAACTCCTAACCGAAGGCATCGGATGCAGGGACTTCTACCGCTAGATAAAACAACATCAGGAGAATAACTCTATGACAGGATGGAACTTGAACCTAAAAAATATGGCGTTAAGCCGGTACCAGGGGTACAACTTTAACAGCCTTGCCACACTGGATGGCATAACCCTTGGGGCCTCACAGGACGGCATATTCGTCCTTGGCGGTCTGACGGATAACGGGGCACCCATTGAGTGCTCCTTTGAGACGGCCGCCAATGACTACTCCACCACGGGACTCAAAAACATATCCGACATATACGTCACCCTCGGTTGCGCACACACCGATGCCACCGCCCCTATACGATTGAAGGTGGTGACGGATGAGGGGCTTGTACAGATATGCTATGCCACGGAGGCGGTCTACCAAGGCAGTACGGAGTCCCCTCTGTCATCCACAGGCGGGGGAGAGGGCCTCTACAAGGCTCGCGTAAAACTCTCCAGAGGGGTAGTTGGCAGGTACTGGGGGATAGCCGTTGAAAACCTCAAAGGCGCATTTATCAACGTCCTCGGTATAACGCCGGTGTTTGCCTTGCTGCGTCGCTCGTGGCGACAGGGACAACCTGCGCCGACAAAACAGTAGGCAGACAGACCATGAACCCTCTCAGACTAGATATTCAGGGTGGGCAAGAGTACCTGCCCTTTGCCAAGAAAAAGCTCAGGGAGCTAAAGGCCTCCATGAAAAAGCGCGGCATTACCAGTGATAATCGCTACATAACCCTTGAGGATGCCGCCATCTTTGTACAGTCAATCTCTTACGGGGATGCCCGCGTCCAAAATGGAGGTGACCGCACTGCCGATGCCGGCTCCGTGGGTGGCTCAAGCGCTTCCGGCAGCGGAATTATCATTGACCGCAACGGGACTGTCCCCGCCTGGGCAGGTGGAGGGGGCAACGGCAGTGATGGCTTTGGGGGCGTTGGGGGTGGCTTCTTTGGTCGCGGCAGCCGGCGTAACACTGACCCCGACATTGGCGCCGGCATGGGTGAGACCTCCTCCGGCCTCATTATTGACAATGCTGTCAACTATATTACGGGGAGTCTCCATGCTAAAACCGCCGGAGGTATGGACCTTATACGCATACGTGCACTCAAAAAACCCGTAACCATGATCCTAATCCACATCGCCACAACCAATGATCCCTTTTACACCCTCAAAAAGGATGACTACAGGGTGTTGACCTACAAGATTATCACCTCCGCCATACAGTTGAAACCTGCCGATGTAAAGCTCAAGCAATTGAAGATTGAGGATAACGGTCAAAACCTCGTCATCCAATCCAGTCCGAGTGAGATACTTGCAACGCTGCCAAGCATCTTTTCGTTTAACCCCCTGATCGATAACACCGATGCAATGGACAGGACCTGGGCGGCTGTTGATAACCTTTTTGGGCATAACAGGCGGATCGGGTCGGCAGTGGCCATGATACCCACACCCACGACCGTCCCCGCAGGTACGACACCCCCCACGGGTGCGGGGAGAAAAGGCGGACTTGCATATTCCTACAACGCCAGACGCAACTACATCCTCGACCCACAGGACAAGAAAAAAGTGTCAAGCAGGGATTTTTGCTGGAAATCCACGGTTGTGGGGTTTGGGCTGTTCTACGTGGGCCTGCTGCCCTATAACGGTGGCAAAGGACGCCCAAAGGTTAGGTGGCACATACAGTACAAAGACATCCCCAACGGGCCGTGGAAACCGGGCGGCCTCGTCGGCGAAGACTACGAAGACCCTAACCCCTCCGCCGACGGCTACTCGTGGAAGTTCCATGTCCCTATTGCCGCCCTGAGCCCGACACAGGCACTGCTGAAGACGGTTAAGAAGGAGCAGGTCTTTAGCATCTTTGGTGCCAGAGTGGTCACGATTGATATCGAGATAGAAGTCCTTCGCCGCTGTTCAAGTGAAAAACGCACGGGGAGCTTTCCCTGGCAATGTGAGCTTGGCCTGACATACTACCATGAGACCCTGCATATGGGAACCGTCCCCATAGAGGAGCTTACATATCAGGAATACGCAGAAAAATATCCGCCCCTTTTTATCGAACACTGGATGGTCGGAAATATTGTTTCACAGAGGGCCTGGTGTGGGGATTGGCCAAACTACCTTGTAGACTTTATTGCCAAGGTGAAGATTTCGGGCGCTCCAGGGATGGCGCTGCCACCGCTAAAAATGTATTATGACGGAAAGACGATCCATCCGGTCTACGTCGATGGCCACTTCAAAAGCGAAAACAAGGGCGCAAGAGAGCTACACGTCATGATGTATGACAACGTCAGCGCGGATGAAACGTTTATCGTCTTCTACACGTACACGGAACTTACCGCCATGGCGGAGGGGTACTATGAGCCTGGCGTTATGATCGCATCGCACAGCTCAAGCAGTTCAACGACACTCTACAAGATGGCCTACCGTCTAAAGGGCGGAGGGTTGACAAAGATTTTGTTGGCCTCGGGTTCGACCTCGGTAGGGGCCGTCTCGTGTCAGATACACAAAGACCTGATTGCCTACACATACCGGCTTTATGAAAACGGCACGTTTCAACACAGGATAATCGGTGTTATAGACATAGCAAGCGGACGGAGAGATGAGTTTCTCTCCCATGACGATGAAGCCAAACTCGCCGGATTTCCGTTATCCGGTCTGGCCGCCATAGGTCTGGCCTAAGCGGAGTTCGGCGGGGGAGGAAAAGAAGAAGGAAAAGAAAGGGGCGGCTCCGCCCCCCTTCAGAACCCCCTGCAAGGGGACCAG
>JADGAE010000013.1 GCA_015232165.1 Nitrospirota bacterium | reverse complement strand
GTTATAGCCTGTTATCGTGCTGCAGATATCAACGCCGGGGGCGGAGACATCGACCGAGATTGCCCCGTAGTTGGAAAAGGAGGCGAGCATGTCGTTTTGGTCCGAGGCTGCGACCGATATGATGTTTTCGAGGTTGTAGCTAGCCGGATAGCATGGCGATAGGTCGTTGTCGTTTTGTAGGGAGCCGTTACAGTAGATGTTGTCGGAGCTGCCACCGTTACCGGCGGCCGCTACCAGCAACACGCCTGCATCCCTTGCGCTTGCTATCGCGTTGTATATAGCCTGGCTGGTATTTTTCCATCCCAGGGAGGCATTAATGATCTTGGCGCCGTTTCTGGTTGCGTACTGGATACCTGATATCAGGGCATCCATTGTGGTCTTGAGGTCGGAGTTTAGTATCTTGACGGGCATAATGGTTACGTACCAGCTCATACCGGTCACACCGGTTGAGTTGTTTCCGACGGCGCCGATTGTGCCGGAAACGTGAGTCCCGTGTCCATGGACATCCATTGGGTTATTGCCCTCTTTTGGGTCTACGGGATCATTACCGACAAAGTCCCAACCCCTGATGTCATCGATATAGCCATTTTTGTCGTTATCTTCGCCGTCAGGGGTTTCCTTGGTGTTGTTCCAGATATTGCCGCCGAGATCGGGGTGATTGTAGTCCACGCCTGTGTCTATAACGGCAACGATGATATCTTTGTTCCCTTTTGTGACATCCCAGGCCTTATATGCCTTCATATCTGCACCGGGGGTGCCGTTTTTCTGACCGGTGTTGTACAGCGCCCATTGTTGGGTGAAATAGGGGTCATTGGGTGAGACATCCAACCCCTGGGCATAGTAGTTGGGTTCGGCATATTGGACATCTGGATGTTGCATGTACCGTTTAACGGCCTCATTGACATCGAGGGACCCCGGCAAGGTCACGAGTTCGAGGTTTTTCACCAACGTATAGGACTTTACGACCTTGGTGCCAATGGCCCTGTGTACGGTCAATGACCTGGTTGAGGTGGTATCGTCCTTGAATTTAACAAGTAGTTGTCCTTCTTTATAGGCGCTCTTGTCCAGTGAAGCGAGGTCTTTGGGGGTAAATCTCCCCTTTGTCAAGGAGCCGGCTTCTTGTGTCTTTAGTGTTGCATTTATCGTATTGTCAGCGTTGTTGTTGTTAGCGGCGTCTTTCTTCCCCTGGTCTCCGCAGGAGGTGACAACCAACAGCAGCACAACTGCAATTGCCCGCATCAACTGATTAGTCTTGCATCTCTTCATTATTTCCTCCACATATCCTTTATCAATATACGATCAATTTCACGCCACAACTACTTGTACTGGTAGTAGCATCAAGCACCTGGAGATTAACAGTTGTTCCGTTATCGCTTGCAGTGACCTTCTGTTTGACGGTAACCGTCAGGGGGATAGAGCTTGACGCACTTGAAGAGGTGCCGGTTTTTGCGGTCAACAGGTCGGGTCGGTCGATGTATATCTTAAACGGAGGGGTACCGCCAAATATATCAAAATTAGCCGTATCACCTGCATTGGGGGCGAGCAGGGTGATAGTCTCAGGGTATATTGAGAAAGTCCCTGCGGCAATGGTTAGGGTTCCGGAACCCGTCAAGCCATTGACATCCGTGACGTAAAAGGTAATGCTCCCCGAGGTGAGGTCTTTCAAGAGGGTAAGGGTCACGGTCGAGCCTGTCACCGATGCACTGGCCAGTTGAGGGGAGTTGGTGGTCACCGAATAGGGTGTCTTACCACCTGAGACCGTATATGTGGCAATAGTACCCTTGACAGGCGTCGTTAGTATTCTGGTTGCAGGTGTTATCGTCAGGGAGTTAGCCGGTGCCGGGCTTAGATTCAACGTTGCCACACCGGTGAGACCGTTGGCGTCGGTGACGTTAATAGTCACGGTAGTTGCTGATGTAATTGCGACAAGGGTTGTCACCGTCAGGGTATCACCATTTGTTGAGGTGCTTACCGTTTGTGGGAGATTCACGCTGGTTCTGTAAGGTCTCGTACCTCCGATGATTGTATAAGTGGCTTGAGAGCCTACGGGTGGACTTGTGAGGGTCTGAGTGGCAGGGTCTATTCTTAAAGCCCCTGTTGTAGCGCTTAGGTTCAGCGTTGCCGTTGCCGACACACTTGAGGAGTCCGTAGCATATATGGTTACACTAGTGGCGTTGGATGCCGTAATTGGCACAAGGGTCGTCACACTTATCGTACTGCCGCTTATTGTAGCGCTTACCATTTGCGGCTTGTCCACGGTAACACTGTAAGGGGCGGCACCACCAGAGACTGTATAGGTGACTGTAGTACCCACGGGTGGGGTTGTCAGTGTCCGGGTTGGCGGTGTAATCGTCATGCCGCTTGAGGATATCTGAAGGGTTAATGACGCGGAGGCAATCTTTCCCTTGTCATCCAATACGGTCACCTGTACGGTTTTTGCATTTGCCGATGTTATGGTCACGAGGGTAGTGACGGTCAGGGTTGAACCGGATATGCTTGTGCTAACCAGTTGGGGGTCGCTGACGGAGACCTTATATGGGCGTCGTCCGCCCCGCACCGTGTATGTGACGCTTGTACCCACGGCCGGCGAAACCAGCGTTTGTAACGTTGGTGTTATCGATAGGGGGTCTGAGGCCAGTACGAGGGTGACGGTTACCTCCGTGTGTTTTGCATCAGTTACCGTAATAGAGACATTTGTTGAATCATCGTTGGGGAGGCTTGCGACGGTGGCAATCACCTTAGAGCCGCTTATGGCCACAGACACGGCAGGGTTACCGCTGCGCACGCTATAGGGTTTGGCCCCGCCCACTACGTCATACGTTGCGGTATCGCCGACCTTTGGGTCCGAGATGGTCTGGGTCTCCGGGGTTACTTCCAGCGCCCTGTTGACCGTGAGGGCAACAAAACCGGATACCGCTCCGACTCTTGCCTCTATTGTGCATTGTCCGGAATTTCCGGTAGGGATTTGTGTTGGAGCGGTGAAGATTGTTGTAGCCTTTCCGTTGACTATTTGGGCTGTTTGTGGATTAAACGACGACAGCGCGGTAGCCGTACTGTCCTTGCAGTCGGCATAGAACTGGACAAACGTGCCATCCGGCGCCGTACCATCGCCCAGAGTCGTGTTTACCGTAGCCGTGATGTAGGACGTCTGTCCCGTAGCGACCTCCGCGGGGTTTGCCGCTACCGTTACACTTGAGACCACTATAGGTTCTATGAACATGGTTGCACTGCCCGTGCCATAGTATCTAGCTGTAGGGCTAAACTCTGGGAAACTGTAGCTGTCCGTCATGGCCAGGGCCGAGATCAAGCGTTCTTGTGTGACGGTCTGACAGCTTATACGGAATTCGGTCTTGGCCTCTCCGGAGCTGTTGGTATAGATGCGGTCTTCGCTGTACCAGTACGACGTCACACCAGACGTATTGCTGTGCATTGTATAGCACATGGATTCGTTAGTGCCATCTATAACACCGTTACCGTTATAATCACAACCCGTCAGCTTTCTTACACCAGTTGCCGGGTCCGTGGTGTATATACCGTAGATATTGTTGTAGAAGTCAACCAAATTACTCAGGTCGGTTGAAACAAACAAGCCGATACCTGCGGCCTTTTCTCCCTTGAAATAGACCGTGGCCTTGACCCGTATGGTTTGGTCCGTCTTTGTCTGACATACCTTGTAGTCGTCTTTTTCATTATATATGCCGTTGTTGTTACCGTCTATGTCCAGGACAACCGATATGGGAGTGAACTGGTTTACGATAGTCCCCGAGCTTGTAAACAGCATTGATCTGCGTGCCATCAGTCCGCCGCCGGTGTAGGCCTCCACGGTCACATAGCCGCTTGTGGTGGAATTCACCTTAATGCCTGCCCTGCCATAGACGTCCGTTTGCACCTTATAGACCGAGACGTCCTTAAAGGCGAATTCGTTTAGCAGGCTGGGGCTTATATTGCCCGCCGTTGACGTCTTTGTAAAGGTTACTTCCGTATTTTTCACGGGTCTGCCGTTTGCGTCGGTCACCAGGGCGGTCATATAGATTGGGGAGTTTGACTGTCCCACGGTCCTGTCCGAGGACAGCAGTATGTCATGGGGTACGCCCACTGTTGGTTGAGGTGGTGTGTAGTCGCTGCCGGCGGAGCCGCCGCCGCCACCGCAACTGATCAGGGACATTAGCAAAAGGCACAAGAGCATAAAATAGGGATAATAATGTCTTATATTTCGATTACGTGTATTCATGATATATACTCCTTAATTTAACAGTTATCGTAATTGTCTAATAATACCGTCCTGTGAATCGGCACATTAAACGTATTACCCAGTGTGTCAACACCATAGAGGGTTATCTTCATATCATACAGATATGGCGCCAGTCTGCTGGGGTTATATTTACCGCTGTTTAGCTCTTTCATGTACTCCTGTTTTGTACCTGCATCCATAACAACAAGACTTACGACTGACGTAGTCTCAGGTTGCACCGTAACGGTAGTTGTTAGATCGAACATCTTGATTGGCGGCAGGTCAAGTTCGTATACCTGTTGGGTATATTCGATGGTATAGCGTTGTATGAACACGGTGTTGGCAGGGACTTTTTTGTCATACGAGTTCAACGCAATCGTTACATCGCTGGTATCGTCGCCCCATTTTTCTGCTTTACCGCCTTCGCACATACCCTGCACCAGATCAATCTGCCACATATCTCCCTGGGTTTTTGCCGGGGATGAGTGGGTTATTGTAGTTATGGTTAAATATCCGCCGATGCCACCCGGATTACTGCTTCCGGGGCTGCCTGATCCACTGCCGCCTCCACAACTGTAAACAAACACCATACCCAAGACTAAAAACAGTGTTAAAATCCTTCTTCTTCGCATCTCTTCTCCTTCTTATGCAATCTTAAAACAACCTTCTTTTTTTATCTATTCTTCCGACCCTTTAGGTAATTCGGAAATCTTACAATCCGTAGGCTCTTTGACGCTTGCTCTCTCAACAATCCTGGGCGTTATGAATATCAGATATTCGGATTCTTTATTCTCCTTTGAGACTGACTTAAAAAGCCAACCCAAAACCGGTATTTCCTTTAACCCTGCCGTTCCCTCCTCTGATATGGTTGCATTTTGCTTAAATATTCCGCCCAACACCAAGGTCTCACCATCTTTTACAATGACCTTTGTCTTTTCATTCAACTTGGTTGTATTGGGTGCATCGCTGCCGCCTATCTTGCTATAACCAACCAGATCCTCTTTTTTAATCTCCACATCAAGGTTGAGCAAGTTACCAGGCGTTATCTTTGGTTTAATTTTGATGTCAACGGATACGGACTTAAACGCCGCAGACACCACCCCTTGCGGGTTCATTATAGGATATGGCACGTCCAATCCTTGTGAGATACTTGCCTCCTCGTTATTCATTGTAAGCAGGCGCGGACTTGTAATAATTTTACCGTTATTTGAGGTTTCCATTGCCTGTAGCTTTAGGTCCAGGCCAAGTGTCCTCTGCGCATTTATGAAACCGAGCGCTATACCGCTGCCCAGATTGGAAACAGTTGAGGGCATATCTGCCAGGAAGGTTTCACCGCTAACGCCTGATCCCTTGCCTGCTCCTATCGCACCGGTTTTGTCAAACGATCTTGAGAAAAACCCCCAGTTTATTCCCAACGAATCCGACATGTTATTGTTGACTTCTATTATCTTGGTCTCTATCAATATCTGCTTTTTAGGTACATCAATTGCACGAATAAAATTCTCCGCCTTAATTAAATACTTCTCAAGATCGATAATTGTGAATATATTCTCCGCATCGTTCATATAGGTTAAGCCTCTGTCCGATATTAAAGCGGCAAACGAGCCAATATTGCCCATACTTCTCCTTTCCGTGCGGCTTGCTATGGAAAGATCACCACCTGAAAGCCCGGCATCACCCATCCTGGTACCCGTGGAGCCTACACTCGCTCTACCGTATACTTCACGCGATTGAGCGACTTGTGTCTGTATTAACTTGTTTAAATCCTCCGCAGGAATATACTTCAAATGGCAATCCAGACGTTTCAACTTGGCCCTTTTTTGAAACGCTTCCTCCTCCTGCTCCTTAAACACTTCTTTTCTAATCTTTTCCTCATCCTCTCGTTTTTTAGCATCAATCTCTACCTTCCTGGCCTCTTCCAGTGTCTTGTGGTTGGCTATACGGATGATGTTGCCGGTGACATCACATCCGAGTTTAAGTATTTTTTGGATGAGCCCCACCACTTGATACCAGGGCGCATCCTTGACCTGCATAGTTACCTTACCACTGACATCGGGGTCTACAACAATATCGCAACCACTCTCCTCCGCCAGGAGTTTAAGCAATGCCGTCACAGGGGCATCCTGAATATTCAGTCTTATTTTATTTTGTGTACCACACTCAAGTATCTTGCCACACATAGTAATTTCCTGACTATCCCCACCTTTACCCTTGTTTTCACCCCTTGCTATATCCAAGGCCCATGAAGACACTACATCCCCTTTGCGCACGGCCTCCGTCCCATGAGGCATTTTTGTAGCAGGCGGCTCCGTTTTAACAGCGGGCACATCCGCCGCAAATACAGAGTCTTTCTTTTTGCCTGCAACATCCGGCTTTACGACATCCAAGGCCAAATCGCCACTCTTTACGGCTCGTTTTACTGCCGCATCAATCCGGTCAAACGTCGTCAGAGAGACGATAATAGTGTCATTGACGGTGAGTACCTCATAGGGGGTCTCCTTATGAAGCTCTAATACGATGCGTACACCCTGCTTGCCCTCCTCCCACCTTAACGCCTTTAAAGGCAGCGCTACTTCTTTGGGCAACTGCGTGGCTATCTTTACATTGTGGATGTCTATTGCTATCTTGTCCGAGACGCTGACGTCGGCAAGACTGGATATCAGCGGCTTCAGGGCGCCATCACCCTGGATTATCACGGTTACGGCATCCCTCTCTCGCTTAAAGTTCACACCGGTAATGCTCCTGGCCTCATGAACGGGGCTGTCCTCAACCGGCACCGGATGCCTCTCCATTGCCTTATCTGTCGGCTGCCCCTCATGACTGCCGTTTGATTTTACCACCGGCCCTTCCTCCGGTTTAATTGCCACCCAGTCCTTGCCGGCATTTGTTGTACCACCGACATCCGTGTTTTTAAGACCCTCCGACTCCTTGCGTATACCGATGGTCAAGACGTTACCCGTCTGTTTATGCGTAATCTCAAGCGGTGATGTAAGGGTAATCTCCACGTTTAATGTACCGTCCCCCCCTGAGGGCTGCAATACCACCTCGCCAATGCCTTCCTTGCCCGGGACTATCCTATCTCTATAAACACCAGGCTCTACGGCCTTTAAAATTGCCGTTATCTTAAACGGGTCCGACGGTGGGGACATCGAATACTCAAAGGCCTTCTCCGCTTCAAGCCTGACGACATAGTCTTCGACATCTATTGATTTTAAAAAATTAGGCCCTTTAACGTCCGCTTGGGCACTGCCGTCCCTCTCCTGCAAATCAGGCTTAACCCCTCCATTGACTCCTCCGGTTGAGCTGCACCCATAAGCTGTCATTATAACAATCAAACCTACCGATAATATTAAGCCCTTGCCCTTAAACATTTTCATTGGCCTCCCTGACATCTCCATAGATTAAAAATAGAATCATTACCTATACTAGTGTTTGTTACCTTTTTTTGATCTATCACCCTTTTCACCCATATCATTGGTAGTGCTGCCTCCCGTGTCACTATCGAGATTGATGTTCAGATCGAGACATATATTCCCGGTGCCTGACTCGACGTTTTCCCTCTTTAAAGACCTACCGGCTCCTCCAATATTTGAGAAGGTTATCGTCAGGTCCTTTATCACCACCGGCTGTGAGCTACACCTGGCAGCCCCGGTGACCGTTTCTTTTGGCTTTATTTTCAATATATTGCCGTCAACTTCTTTATCAAGGCGGTGGGTATCAAGGATCAATTCCAGGGCCTTGTCCCACGGTACGTCTTTTAGTTTCAACGTGATCTTGCCCTTAACTGCGGGGTCTACAACGATATTGTATCCGCTGACATCCGATATCAGACGCATGATCGGTACAATGTCTGCGTTGTTAAAGTCCAGGGTCACCAGACCCTTTCTTGAGAACCCGGCATCGTGCTTATGACCTTTCTCGGCGGAGGGCTTATTCGTGTCTTCTTTCATGCGGTCTATCCTGGCCTGTACATCGACCATCACATCGTCTGTGGGGCCTTTACCGCCTTTATTTTTAGCAGGCAACACGGTTACCATATTCTTAGACACCTTCGAGTCGGCGTTTGGTGTCGTCAGTACGATGTCCACCACATTGCCCCCCGTGACCACTTCGTAGTTAACCTTCTCTGCCACATCCAACACTATCCGCACCTTGTCCTTATGTTCAACCCACCGAATGCCGCCAAGGGGCCTCTTCACGTGTTGTTTTTTAACCGTTGCCAGCCTCACCTTTGGGATATCTACCACGATCCTGCCATCGAGCGTAAACACATCCGGCGCTATCGGACCATCCCCGGATACCTCGACCCTGGAGTGCGTGGCCGATTCCTTTTTAAAGCTTACACCTGTTATAAACCTGGCCTCTTTTGACGTTCCATTTGACGACTTTACAATGGTCTTCTCTTTGATTGCGCCGTTTGTCGCCAAACCGTTTTTTTTGGATATTTCCTCTCCGGCTTTAAATACAAGCAATAAGGTGTTTTGTGAAACCACATCGGAAACCTCCAATGGAGAGCCCAACCTTATCTCTAACACGGTGGTTACGGCATCGCCTCCGTCTTCCCTTACGGACACGTCCACTATGTCTTCTCTGCCTACAATAAGTCTGTCTTTATAATTACCTGCTTCCACACCCTTTAGTTCAACTATTTTTTTCAACGGTTCGGTGGTATTTATTATATTATACGGCAATACGTCTGTTGCTATAAGTTTGAGCCTATCCCCCTCGATGCCGACCTCTCTTAAGACATTACCGGAGGGCTGCAGGGTGTTTTGTACGGCTTCTTGTCGGGTCTCTTGTCCGGTTGCGTATCCTGTCTGCCTTTCTTCCTTGCTCCTAACCTCACTCTTACCGGAGGCACAACCATAGAGCAAAACAACAGAAATAGAAACCACCACCATCTTCTTAAAAACACTTACAAGTCGCATCCGCTTGCCTCCTCTTGACTCAAACACATGGAAGTCCTTTTAACGATATTTTTGCCCAAGTCATCTACCATCATTTCTTCTATTATAATCCTGTCCGGTCTGATCTCCACGACCTTGCCGCCATTCATTCCAATAAAGGTCCCCTTTTTTATAGCAAACGCCCTACCGTCAGGCATAACAACCGAGGCATACCTGTCTCTCTGGTCAATGACGATACCGATTAGTTTTACATTCGTCAGATTATTGGTCTCCAGCGGTGAGAGTATACGGGTATCTCTTGGCCCTTTTTCTTTTTGCCGTTTCTTTTTATTAAGCTCCAGTATGGACATAAACGGGTCGCGTCTACCCTCGGGCTTATACTCATATGGAATGATAACGATGGGCTTATCCATAGATTTATCCGGAACAGGTTGGGATTTATCCTGTGCAACGGCATCTTTACCTGCAGTCACACCTCCGGCAGCCTCTACGACGGTTAAGCCTGCACACATTAATATTATGATACTTATCAAACACAATTTTTTTGGCATAGCATCTATTTTCCTTCCACCACAAGCCACTCTCATCGCTCTCCTATTTTACCGTCCCCGGAGTGCCTTTAGCCTCAGGCTCGGGTATAGCCGAAAAGGTATTGGCAACAAGCTGTATCTTCAAACTAACATCCTCTGCTCTAAAAGTTGGACTGTCCAGCTTTATCTGTGATATGTTCACTATCCTGTCAAGTGCGGTCAGCCGACTCAGGAAGTTGCCCAATTCGTGGTAAGAACCGTTCATCGAAACGTTCACGGGGATCACGTAGACTATGTTGCTGGAGTGATTAGACTTGGGTTTTGGCTCCCACAGGTTTATCTTGAGGCCCGAATACCTGCCCTGGTCCGACACCGTCTTTAACAGACTTGATATTTCACTCTCCTCTGGAAGTTGCCGCTTTATCAGCTCATATTCTTTTTCCGCCTTGGCCAGTTGTTCTTTTAGCAAGGGGAGTTTTTTTACCATTTCTTGCGCGTCTGCTATCTCGCCGTCCAATTTCTTTATCTCTGCCTTTAGCTTCTTTATTTGGGCATACTTTGGTTTATAAAACGCCAGGTAAAAAACCAGCGCTATGATAAAAAACGGTATCAGGGCTATAAGTACCCGCACGCCCGGATGTAGCTTGTTTACAGACTCAAGACTAACAGGCATCAGCTTTTTATCTCCGCGCTCTTTGCTTCCGGATTAACGACAAGCATTGTTATGCCAAAGCTATACACCTTGACCACGTCCTTTTCTCCCTTTTCCGCCACCTCAAGGCTTTTAACCAGATACGTATCCTTAAATGACTTCGAGTGCTTGAAATTATTAACAAACGTCACGACGTCATCATTGGTCATAGCAACACCCTCTAAACTGAGGTTTGACCCGTTGAGTGTCAACAGTTTTATCCATACGTTTTCGGGCAGCGCCTTGCTGATCTCGTCTATAACCCTCACCGGAATACTCTGATTGGCCCGCAGCTCCTCAATAGCCTTTTTATTGGCCTCCACCTTGCCTATTTTCTTCTTCATTGCCTCGACTTCTTTTATCTGCTGCTTCAGGGTCTCCAGTTTTGCCGTCTTTTGGACCTTGTCCTTCGTTAACATCGTAATCTTATTGTTTAGCAGGTATATGCCCGTCCCCGCCGCTATAAGCGATATAAGCAGGCTTGCTATCAGACCTATTATAATCGTGGGGATTTCTTTGGCGGCTTTTTTCCTTTTTCTTGGCCTCTTGTCTGACGGGAGCAGATTTATTCTTATCATCTGTCTCCAACCCTCCTCAGGGCCAATCCCACGGCTACGGCTGCCAAAGGAGCCACCGATTCCACGTACTTGGCATCCAACTGCTTGGATATCTTTATCTTGCTGAATGGATTCATAAGTGTTACGGTAAGCCCCGTCCGCTCGGTTATCAGCTCCTTAAAGCCCTTCACCATCGCTCCGCCACCACCGAGCATCAGCTCGTCAATGCTGCCAATATCCGGCGTGTCGCTGAAATAATCCAGCGAACGGGTTATCTCCATGACAATCTCCTCCGATGCCGAGTTTATGACGGCCTCCGCCTTCACTGCCGATATCCCGTCGGCCTCCTGACCGCGTTTGAGTTTTTCTGCCGCCTCTATGTTTACCTCAAGCTCACGCATAAGCGTCTCCGTGTGTATCTTGCTGCCAATAGAACTGTCGCGCGTAAAGGCCGAAACACCGTTTCTCAATATATTTATAGTCGTGTTGGTTGCACCGACGTTGACCAGGGCCACATTCTTCTCTTCGCTGCTGTGGTAATTTATCTCATACATGTTCTCAAGCGCAAAGGCATCCACATCCACTATCACCGGCACCAAACCTGCATCCTTGACCACGTTGACATAGCTGTTTAACAGGTCTTTTTTCACGGCCACCAACACAACATCGATCTGGCCGGCTTCTTCTGCCGGGCCTATTATCTGATAATCGAGATTGACGTCCTCTATGCCAAAGGGAACGTACTGTTCCGCCTCAAATCGTATGTTTTCGTTTAAGACCTCCTCGGTCATCTCGGGCAGTGTTATGCGTTTGATTATGACGGAGGAATGGCCAGATATTGATATTACGGTGTTTTTCGTCTTTATGTTAAACTTCTTGATTAGTTCTTTGAGTGCCTCGCCCAGCTTGACTGTGTCCGCTATGGAGTCCTCCGCTATGATGGATGGATGAAGCGGCATTATGCCCAGCAGCTCCAACTCGTGACCATCCTTGAGGTCCTTCAATTGGACTGCCTTTATGCTTCCCGACCCTATGTCAAGACCCAATAGCGACTTTGACCCAAATAACGATACCATAGAGATGTTATACCACAGTAAAAATTTCTTGTCAAGTGTTTTTTTTATTTTTTTATAGTCACTTAAGAACTTATCTTAAAACTTAACTTTAAGTATTAGGTTACATCGGAAAGAAGGGCGCTCATCCTGATACCTTCGCCCGTTACCGAGGCAACTGCCACGAACCTCCCGTCGGGGCCCTTCACCCTCATGTGCTGTCCCTCTTGCAGCACCGATGCCATACCGGCAAGCGTCCGACCGTTTGTCAGTCTCCGTACCTCATCGGAGGTCAACGTCACCTCCCGAAGGTGACCGAGGGCGTCGTCCATGCTGTGGTATCCTATGCCGGTGTTTGCCGACAAGTCAGATTTGCTCAGTTGCCCCAATTGCAATGCCTGGGCGACGTCAAAACCGCCCACGCGCGTCCGCCGGAGGCTGTCAACGTACCCGCAAGTGCCGATATCCCTTGCGATGTCACAACACAGCGTGCGTATATAGACCCCCTTTGAACACGACACCCGAAGCTCAACAAAGGGAGGGGCCAATTGCATAAGTTCGATCTCCCGGATATTAACACGTCTGGCCTTTCGTTCGACCTCAAGACCGTTCCTTGCCATCTTATAGAGTGGCACTCCGCCCATCTTTATGGCGCTGTACATCGGCGGCGTCTGCATGATCTCTCCAATGTACTTGCCCAGGGCGTCCTCTATGACCGAAGTCGTAAGAGGCGGCACGGGCATCTCCTTCACCGGCAAACCCTCACCGTCGAGTGTGTCGGTCTCCACGCCGAGTTTCATTCGGACGACGTACTCCTTGTCCAGGCCAACGAGGTAGTCCACGAGCTTCGTAGCCCTATTGCAGCAGACCAGGAGTACCCCCGTAGCCAGTGGGTCAAGTGTCCCCGTGTGCCCCGTCTTGTTGACCCCAAGCTCCGTTCTGACGCGCCGGCAGACCACGTGCGATGTCAATCCTTGCGGCTTGTCTACGTTGATGACGACGTTCATGCTCATATGATCATAATCTTAAATCTGCCGAAGGCAGGCAAACGGATGACGGGTCGGGACGACCCGTCATCCATTCCCACGCAACCTTCCACCAACCCCCCGAACCTAACCTCAAGCCATCGCATAACGGGGTCAAGGGGTCAGCGACCCCCGGCTCAGTGGGGGACTGGTCCCCTTGCGGGGGCGGTCAAGGAGGGGGCGGAGCCGCCCTCCTTGCTTCTTCCCTTCTTCTTCCCTTCTTTCTTTTTCTTCTTACCCGCCGCTGAATGACAGTATCAACCTCTGTTTGATGCTGACGAGGCTGCCAGTGATCCTGAAGCCTGCGGCATTCCTGTGTCCTCCTCCACCGAACTCCCGGGCTATGAGCGAGACGTCAACATCGCCCTGGCAACGCAGGCTTACCTTCCACTTATCGGGGCCGATCTCCTTAAACAACGCCGACACCGAAACACTCTCGATCATTATCGGGAAGTTGACAAAGTTATCAGAGTCCTCCGATCTTGCCCCGGTTTCCCTGAGCATAGCCTCGGTAATGAACGTCATCGCCAGCTTGTTGTGTATCTCCACGGAGTTAAGCACGTTCTTTAGAAGCAGAAACCTTGCCTCACTCCAGGTGTTGTATATATAATTGGCCACCGCGGAGGGATTGACCCCGGCATTAACCAGGTCTGCGGCCACCTGCAGGGTCTCCGCCGTTGTGTTGGAAAACCTGAATGTCCCGGTATCAATACACAGGGCCGTATAGATGTTTGTGGCTATCTCCGTGGTGATATTGACCCCCAAGTCCTTTAACAAAAAGTACACCATAAGTCCGGTGGCCGGATAATCTGGCTTGACCCACCTGATATCCCCAAAGTCCGTTTCGGTTACGTGATGGTCTATCACAATCGTCTTTTTAAACCGCACCTCCGACAACCCCGCCCGCTGTGGCGAGTTGCAATCAACCACGATGAGCGTTGCATCGGCGGTGTCCGTCTCAGCGATGAGGGTTATGCCCCTGAAGTCCTCCACTGACGGCAGGTATCCAAACATCTGCGGTATGTCGTCCTTTGTGTAGACGGTGGCCCGCTTGCCCATCGCCCTAAGCCCCAGAGACAACGCCAGCGCAGAGCCTATCGCATCGCCATCGGGAAATACGTGAACCACTATCCGAAAATCATCCGTCTCCTTGAGATACGATACAAGCCCATCAGGACACCTTCCATGTGATACCACCGCCTCCGGTGCCTGCCAACTGTCTTGCGCCGGCATCAATCTTCGTCCTCCTTTATCTGTCTTAGGATGCCATCAATCTTGCTTCCATACTCTATGGATCGGTCACCGAAAAACTCCAGCGCCGGTATGCGTCTGAGGTCCACGCTCATGGCCAGCTCGTGACGGATAAAACCCGTCGCACGACGCAGTACCTTCAACGTATGCTCAATCTGATCGCTGTTAAGCACGCTGACATACACGCGCGCCACCTTCAGATCATCGGTCAGCTCCACATCCGTCACCGTGATGAAACCAATACGCGGGTCCTTCACCCTGGTCAGGATAATATCGGAGACCTCACGCCTGAGTAGATCGCCCACCCGCTGACTTCGCCTGTATGGTAACATAACATATCCCTCCTGCTATATTCCTTTGACTGTTATTTTGGCAATGTCAATTTATACCCTATCTGCTAGCTGACATCAGCCGTACAATTGAGTATTTCGATAAGGGGTTCTTTTTCGAGCATGCCTCTGATGCCCTGCATCGTGCTGTCGAGGTGCCGGCCGTCGTTTGAGACACACACCACCCACAGGGTGGCACGCTGCCAGAGGTCGTTTGCGTCCTCGGCAACCGAGACATTAAACCGCTTTCTCAGCCTGTCCTTGAGCGACTTAACTATAAACCTCTTTCCCTTCAGAGAGTCCGCCTCCGGCATGTAGAGGTCAAATGTCAACGTCCCTAAAAACATACCCCCTCTTTATAAAGCTATTTATGCCAAGGGTGTCTTGGAAAAACAACACCCCCTTTAGCTATAAAATCATAGTTTGGTGGCTATCTTTTCGATCTTGTAGTTCTCCAGCGTATCGCCGACCTTGATGTCGTTAAAGTTATCAACGAGGATGCCACACTCATAGCCCTTCTGCGCCTCTTTGACGTCATCCTTATGCCTCTTGAGTGTGGCAATCTTTCCCTCATAGATCACGATATTGTCGCGGATAACCCTTATGCCCTCACTGGAGCGCTGTATGATGCCCTCAATCACCTGACATCCAGCCACGGTACCAATCTTTGATATAACGAAGGTTTGTTTTACCTCGGCGGTTCCCAGGATGGTTTCCTTCAGGGTTGGCTCCAGGAGACCCTCAAGGGCCTTCTTGACATCCTCTATGGCGTCATATATTATGTTGTAAAATCTGATATCAACGCCTTCCCGTTCGGCCAGCTTGGCGGCCTTTACGTCGGCCCTGACATTAAAACCAATGATTATGGCCGTGGAAGCTGCCGCCAACATGACGTCGGACTCATTAATGCCACCCATCGACATATGTATGACCTTGACCTTGACCTCGGCATGCTTGATCCCCTCAAGGGAGGACTTTATGGCCTCGGCAGAGCCTTGGACATCCGCCTTGATGATGATGTTGAGTTCCTTTATCTGTTGTTCCTTTATGCGTGCATACAGCTCATCGAGGCTGAGTTTTTTAGCGGGGGTTGCCTGTACCAGTTGTGTCTTTTGCTTGCGCAGCATGGAAATCTGCCTGGCCTTCTTTTCATCCTCAACGACCATAAATATCTCCCCCGGCATCGGCACCTCGGAAAACCCGATCACCTCCACAGGGGTCGAGGGTGTTGCCTCCACTATCTTTGCACCCACGTCGTCAATAAGGGCACGCACACGGCCAAAACTCATCCCCGTGACAAAGATATCCCCCACGCGCAACGTCCCCGACTGGATCAACACGGTGGCTATGGCACCGCGACCTTTATCCAGCCGTGATTCAATGATTATACCCTTTGAGTACCTGTCAGGATTGGCTTTGAGCTCCATCATCTCAGCCTGCAGGATGATCATCTCAAGCAGGTCCCCGATACCAACGCGCTTCTTGGCCGAGACCTCCACAAAGATGTTTTTACCGCCCCAATCCTCGGGCACCACCCCGTGCTCTGCCAACTCCTGTTTGACCCTGTTGATGTCGGCATTGGGCTTGTCTATCTTGTTAATGGCCACAACTATAGCCACTGCTGCCGCCTTGGCATGGTCAATGGCCTCAATCGTCTGGGGCATAACGCCGTCATCGGCGGCCACCACCAGGACGACGATATCCGTGACCTTGGCCCCCCTTGCCCTCATTGCGGTAAAGGCCTCATGGCCGGGCGTATCCAGAAACACGATCTCCTTGCCCCTGAGGGTAACCTTATATGCCCCGATGTGCTGGGTGATACCTCCGGCCTCGGTTTCGGTCACCTTTGTCTCTCTTATGGCGTCCAATAGGGAGGTCTTGCCGTGGTCAACGTGTCCCATGATGGTCACCACGGGGGGTCTTAGTCGGAGGTCGCCTGGCTGCTCCTGCGTTACGACCGTCTCTATGTCCTCCACCTGCATCGGCTCCACCTTGACGCCAAAAGATTCCGATACCAGGATAGCCGCATCGAGGTCGATTGGCTGATTGATCGTGGTCATTATGCCAAGCTCCATGAACTTCTTTATGACCTCGGCCACCTTTTGTCCTATTGTCCTGGCAAACTCGCTTACCGTTGTGCCTTCCTGTATCTTTATTATTTTCTTCCTGGGTGCCGTGATGGCCTGTTGTTGCTGCTGTTGTTGTTGCTTGTGGTGGGGGTACTTGCCGAAGGGGCGCATCTTTAACATCTTGGATTTACCCGCCGAGGTGTCAAAGACCTTCTTTTGCTCCACCTTCCTTATAGACTGGAAGGCTCGCTGCATGCTGATCTTGGGCTTTATCTTTTCAACTTTTTCGAGGTCCACCTTCTTTTTAAATCTATCGAGTATCTCTATGTCTTCTTCCAGCTCCGTTGTTGGTGCGGTTGTTTTTTTCTCCACGGTTTCTTTTGGCGGCGGCTCTTTCACGGGAGCCTCTTTCACGGGCTTTTTTTCTCCCGCGACGGGGTGGTGTTTCTTGTCGTCCTTTTTGGGCACACCGGGTCTCCTGTCATGCAAAGCCCTGTTTGCCCTGCGTTTCAACTCTTCTTTTATCTTATCCACATGCTCAGGCAAAACCCCGGAGGAGTGAGTCTTACCCTCAATCCCTAGTTTCCTTAAAACGCTGAGTACCTCTTTATTGGTAACACCAAGGTTCTTAGCAAGATCATATATCCTTATTTCAGCCATTTAATCCCAACCTCCCTTTTCATTATCTCCTTAAG
>JADGAE010000012.1:16525-19137 GCA_015232165.1 Nitrospirota bacterium | reverse complement strand
GCAGGGGGTTCTGAAGGGGGCGCGGTAACGTCGCTGTGCGAGCGGAGTCGCCCCCTTCTTTCTTTGTATCGCATGCAATCGAAACGCGCTATATAAAAAAATATGAAAGTATAGCTATACTCTCTCCGGCGTCTAATACGCGTGCATTGCCGTGCCTCCGACTGCGGCGGAGTTGCTTGACTTGCATGTATAGCCGACCAGATTGCGCTTGGGTAGAGTCTTTCCTTGGAAACAGGCCATCGGGACACTATCGCAGCTTGCCCCCACAGGGTCTGTGGAGCTTGCCCTTGTTAGGGTAATCAAGGCTCCATACGAGCTTGACTCGGCAGCCACACCGGATACGCTGCCAATCTTGTTTGTATCGATTGAGATGTCAAAGCCGTCAAGTATCAACATTCTTGTCTGCCAGGGCTTAAGTTGTTTATTTGTAGTTGTCGATGTGGTAATCAAGTCACTGGTAGGACTTGACGTCATGCCGGCGGCAGTTGCGGTAACCTGAACACCTATATCTACGGTATCAGCCGTAGTGTTAGATATGACGCAATAGATCACATTCCCGGCACTTGTGTGCAGGTATGGCAGCGTATAGGTCAGATCGCTGACTAACAAAAACGCCACGGGGTCTACTATCGTTCCATTGACCGTTAGGTCGTTATCGCCAATTGCGCCGTCCGTGAAGTGGAGTGTCACAACCTTCTGTCCCTGTGTGACATTGATCTCACCGCAAGGCTTGTTGCTCACACTCTTGTTGCAGGTGAAGTCATACCAGTGGGAGGTGGCATTGGTAGGGGTCGGCCCGTACTTGAAGACCCGATTAACGTTTACCGTCTGTGGCAGGGTGAAGGTAACCTGGGTATCAACGTTGGGCTGTACATTTGTCAGGGTAAAGGTCAGCGTGCCTATCGGTAATCTGCCGCTGTTGCCTGTGGAGAGATTGAGTCCGTTGACGTTAGGGGTTGTGGTAGCGCTAATGCTGGACAGAGTCGCTGTGGTTGAGACAGTTATAGTAACAGGATTTCCTTTGTCGTCAGTAACAACTAAGGGGGTCGGCGTGGGGGTAGGGGTTGGAGTTCCACCACGAACCGGCCAGACGTAGTCATTGTCCGACTTAACAACGTTGTTCAAATTACCACGGATGCCGATATACCATGCGGCGGATGTATTGTTAGCGTATGTAGTGGACGTCCAATAGGTGGCACCCAATGGAACATTGGTAAAGGGATGACCGGATGGAAGCGGAGGATTATACATTCTGCGGTCGACCAGGCTAAACAACTCTTCTCTGTTTGGTAGTCGCCAATCGCTATAACCCTCATAACTGGCCGTATTGAGACATACCACGTAATTCAGTGCAGATTGCCAGGCCATAGCCCCGCCTGTGCAGCTACCCACCGTTGGAGTACTGGCATCTTTTACCCAGATCAGCCCCGTCAGATTGTCGGTAACCGTCTGATGACCGCCAGCGGTATTGTCAGTAAACCTTGGAGAAGGCCAAATAACACCATTCTGTAATGCACCATCATCCCGCTTTGGAGTATTGGAGTCATAGCTTGTTGTCTGGCCAGTTTGCCATATGGCTGCATTGTTAAATGCCCCAGACGCTCCGGTACGTACCGGCCAAACGTATAGGGTGTCTGTTTTAAAGTCTTGATCTGAGTATCCAAACCACATACGGAGGTACCATGCGCTGGACGTATCGTTAATATAGGTAGTAGACGACCAATAGTTGTACGTCTGCACATTTATAAATCCCTGTGTAATAAGCCACGCAGCAACATCAGCCTGTTGGGCATTAATAATACTATCCAGCTCGTTGATATTTGGCAACCGCCAATCATTATAACCAAGGTGAGTGGCCGTATTGAGGCAAGCCACGTAATCCAGGCCTGCTTGCCAGGTCATAGTCCCACCAGTGCAACCGCCCACCGTTGGCGTCCCTGCGTCTTTTGTCCAGACCAGTCCCGTGAGGTTATCGGTGATCGTCTGATTGCTGTTGTCGGTAAACCTTGAACTGGGCCAGGCTACACCCGCCCTTAGCGCTCCATCGTCGCGTTGTGGGGTGTTGGCGTCGTAACTCGTTGTCTGTCCCGTCTGCGGCAGGCTTACAGTTGCGGCGTCAGCCCTGTCTACTACTCCTATTATAGCAAAAATCATGCCATATGCAAGCAGCGCTAACAGTACGTACATGATTCCATAACTTTTCTTTGACATGTTAAAAACCTCCTTGAAATATTAAAATGTTTGCACTTGAAAACTTGAGAATCTTCCTCTCTTGTCTATCATCATCCCTACTACCATTTCTACGACGCATAACATCCTCCAAAAGACCCTGAATGTTGTTTCCGTAGAGTCAGTAAAACCTGCCTACCTGTTCTATAAGCACATGGTTCTATAAGCACATGCACTTGCTTAGTGTTCGTTTCTCTTTACTGTCCTTTTGTTCATATACCAAATATTGTACACCACGGTAACTTACAGATGACTTACAGATTAAAAAAAAATGTATATACTGAAATGACACAGGTTCTTTCAGGCATGATAATTGAATGTGAAATAATGGGTCAAGGGGACTGGTCCCCTTGCAGGGGGTTCTAAAGGGGGGCGGAGCCGCC
>JADGAE010000012.1:0-16507 GCA_015232165.1 Nitrospirota bacterium | reverse complement strand
TTCTTGTATGCAAGCAATTTTGATACCCGAAAAAACTCGAATCCGATCAGTATAGCAGATTTATATTGGATTAAATACAAAAAATGTGGCTTTTTACGGGGTCAAGGGGGCAGCGAGGGGCGAGCCGCCCCGGCCACAAAACGCTCCCTTCTTTGTTTTTTCTTTTTAGGGAGTGAGCTATTACAAAAAAAAACATCCTTATCTTGCCCTTACAGCCGCTGCCGGAGTATGTCGATTATGTCGGTCTTTGAGAGTTTAACGGGGCTTTCCTTGTTTGAGGACTTGGCGGCTATCATCTCAAGGTGCTGCTCCCCAACGCCATAGTGCCCCAGGCGTGGCACACGCAACAACGATACCCATTCATCCAGCCCGTAGAGCAACCTCTTCAGGGACAACTCCATACTGCTGCCGACAACCTCACTGGTTATGAGGTCTCCCAGCGTGGCAAATTTTTTGAGCGCCCCAAGGTCATTCCTCTCCAACAGACGTTGGATGTTTACCTTCGTGGCTGCCCCAATGAGGGTCCCGCATATGACCCCGTGCGGTATATCAAAGTGGGCGCTTATGACCGAGCTTACCCCATGCACCACGCCCAGACCGGCATTAGCAAGGGTCATGCCCGATATCAACGAGGCATAGGACAGGGCCGCCCTCACACCAACGTCACCGCCACCAACCGTACAGGCGGCAACAAGGTTGTCCTTAAACAACGCAAGCGCACCCAAGGCCAGGGAGTCCGTCATGGCAGAGGCCTTCACTGAAACGTAGGACTCCAGTAACTGCGTAAAGGCGTCAAGCCCACAGGCGGCTGTGACGGAAGGCGGACAGGAGAGCGTCAACTCCGGGTCAACAACGGCTACGTCGGGGACAAAGTTGTCATGCCGGAGGGATTTTTTAAAGCCGTCCACCCCAACACGGCTAATTACGGCATTTTTAGTTGTCTCACTCCCCGTCCCTGCCGTAGTTGGCACGGCAATAAAGGGGACCTTCACGCCACTGTGAACGGCACCGCTTCCAACACCCTCAAGGTAATCAAACACGGACTCCCCCGTGGGCAACATCGCCGACACCGCCTTGCCGGCATCCAGGACGCTGCCGCCTCCTATTGCAACGACAACCTCAATGTCGGCCTCCCTGCAGAGCTTCACCGCATCATCGATCATCTCAGGGGATGGCTCCGTGTTGATTGACACGTGTCGACTCTTGATCGAAAGGGCGTCAAGGGCCGCCATCAACGCATCCAATCTCCCCGATTTTCTCAGGGAACTGCCGCCGGTGAGTACAACGACACTGCCGCCATATCCCCGGACTATCTTGCCCACATCACTGAAATAGCCGGCCCCAAAGTATATGCGTGGGGTCTTGGCAAACTTAAACGTCAGATTCACCACTTCCCTCTCTCCGGGGGTGAGACCACGCGGTGAGGTACGCCCTGACGCGGTTTTGCCATCCAGGGTTCAACAGTCTCCCGCCACTTCTTGTAGTGGGCAGTGTTCTTGTGTTCTGCGGCTGCCTCGTCGCTTTCGTATGCCTCGTACAGGAGAAACTGCGTTGGGTCATTAATCCCCTGTAACACATCAAATCTCATGTTGCCGGGTTCCTTGACCGAACCCTCATGATTTGCCCGTGTTGCGGCTATGAAGTCATCCACGTGCTCGGGCTTAACGTAGACCGTTACCGCCGTCACTATCATTATAATGGTACCTCCTAATATCTATTAAGATGTTAAGGTATATGTTATATCCGTATCTTTGCGTAAGTCAACATCATTCATCATTATTCAGGCTGCCAGTTGTTTGGGATACCCTTTGCCGGATAACCCCCGCTGGATATATCGATGCCGTTGATGAGCCAGATGTAGACATCACCGGTTACAGAGTCTTGCCAGAATATGTCGGTCTTGCCGTCACCGTTATAATCCCCGGTTGCCTTTATCTGCCAGTTGGACGGTATCCCGTGTGCTACATAACCGCCACTGGTTATATCCAGACCACTCATGAACCAGACGTAGACATCGCCTGATGCCGAGTCTTGCCAGAGGATATCGGCCTTGCCGTCTGCGTTGAGGTCTTCAGCCACCTTTATCTGCCAGTTGCCCGGGATGGCCTTGGCAACATAGTTTCCGGATGATATTCTTGTACCGCTCATTAACCATCCGGCAACGTCGCCAGTCTGAGTGTTATGCCACAGGATATCGGTCTTGCCGTCACCGTTGAGATCGGAGGCAGCCCTGATCTCCCACTCCGGGGGGATCGCCTTTGCTACAAAGTCACCGCCTTTTATCTTTGCCCCATTCATTAACCATATGTAGGTGTCACCCGTTGAGGTGTTCTGCCAAAGGATGTCGCTCTTGCCGTCGCCATTAAAGTCACCGATGGCCCTGATTTGCCACTCCTTTGGCATTGCATGTGCGGCAAAGTCACCGCCCGTTACCTTGGCGCCATCCATGAGCCAGATGTAGACATCGCCGGTGTTGACGTTTTGCCACAGGACGTCGCTCTTGCCGTCGCCATTGAAGTCACCTTTTGCCTTTATTTCCCACTCTGCCGGTACACCTTTGGCGACATAGTTGCCGTCGGTTATCGTCGCCCCGTTCATCAACCACATGGCGATATCGCCCGTTGTGGTGTCGCGCCACAGGACGTCACCGGTGCCGTCTCCATTAAAGTCCGGCGTACTCTTGTAAACCCAACCACCACGCACCGGCCACACACGGTATCCATTAGACTTCGATATGGTCCGGAGGCCGCCTCCGTTGATATCAATAAGCCAGGCAAGATATGAATTGTTAGCACTGGTGCTGGATGACCAATAGCTGTTGACCTTGAGGTTTGTAAAGGGGTTGCCGGAGGCAATCGCCGGATTGAGCCTTCCACGGTCAACCAGACTCATAAGCTCCTTCTTGTTGGGCAGGCGCCAGTCGTTATATCCAAGGTAGTTTGCACCGTTTAAGCAACTCACGTAATCAATTGCCGCTTGCCAACTCCTGTCGCTACCCGTACATGTACCCGTAACCGGCGTATTGGAGTCTTTAGACCACACCAGCCCCGTGAGATTATCCGCCACCGTACCGTCATTGACATCCGTAAACCTTGGAGCAGGCCATGTCGCACCCGACCTTAATGCGCCATCATCGCCGGCGGCATAGGTAGCGGTCTGTCCTGTAGACCAGACAGAGGCATCGCCAAATGCACCGCTGCCACCGGAACGCACCGGCCATACACAGAGTTTGGAACCCTTGGCGCCGGTGTGGATGACACCGTCAACCGCGCTGACAAGCCACGCGTGCGAGGTATTGCTGGCGCTGGTGGTAGATGACCAGTAGTTGTCATTGCGCACGTTCTTGAACCCCTGCGCACTTAGCCATGTGGATTGTACGGCTTCCTGGGCGTTGGTAAGGCTCTCCAGTTCGTTGACGTTTGCCAGACGCCAGTCGTTGTACCCAAGGTACTTTGCACCGTTTAGGCAGTTCACGTACTGAAGTGCCGTTTGCCAGCTTCTGTCGCTGCCCGTACACGTACCCGTAGTTGGGGTACAGGCCTCTCTGGACCACACCAGTCCAGTCAGAGCATCCGCAACCGTACCGTTGGTGTTGATAGTAAACCTCGGATCGGGCCAGATCACACCGGCCTTTATTGCACCGTCATCCTTTTCAACGTAGACCTTTGTCTGCCCAGTCCGCGACAAATTGACGGTAACTGCATATGCCGTCCCGGGAAGACCCGGAAAGACCAACCATGCAACCGTAAACATCACCAAGAGAAGAAACACCCTCACTTCCAATAATAGAAGAAACACCGCTGCTACCTCCTTTTTAGTCTTAATTGTCAACTTAAGGTAACATAGCCGACATAAAAAAGGCAAAGGCGCTCTTGGCTTGGGTGCATAAGTAAGTCATGGGTTGCTGCGTCAAAGAAAAGAATGGGTACTCCGTCCCCTAAACCCCTGCAAAGAGGGCGGCTCCGCCCACACGGTGGGTGTTGCCGCACCCCCTCCTTGACTTCCACCGCAAAGGTGCCGGCCCCCTTGACCCCATAATCTTACCCATGACTTTTTGATGCACCCTGAGATCGAAACGGGCTATATTTTTGCATTGAATTTATTGTACACTAGTAGCCGATGCGTATGAAAGATGAGGACAAGACAAAAGAACAGTTGATTGAGGAGCTGTGTGACCTCAGAGGACGCCTGTCTGCCATGCAGCGCAATGCTATCGAGTGCAACGAAATGGAGGCGCACCTGGTTGAGAGCGAAAGCCGGTTTCGTATTATGGCGGACTCCGCCCCCGTATTTATCTGGATGTCGGATGCCGATACGGGTCGTAACTACTTCAACAAGGTCTGGCTCGATTACACCGGCAAGAGCCTGAGCGAAGAGGCCAACGATGGCTGGCTAAAGGGCGTACACCCCGATGATTACCAGAGGTGTCGCGATGTCTGTAACACGTCATATCAACAGCGGGAGCAATTTCGGTTGGAGTACCGGTTGAGACGCAAGGATGGTATATATCGCTGGATACTGGATACCGGCAATCCGCGCTTTACCAATGAAAACAAGTTTATAGGTTTCATTGGCTCCTGCGTTGGCATAACGGAGAAGAAGGATGCCGAGGAAAAACTCAAGTACATTGCCCACTTTGACGTCCTCACCGGGTTGCCTAACCGCATGCTGTTCTTTGACCGTCTGGAGCAGGCCATCGTGCAGGCCAAGCGTTACAGCTATCTGGTAGCCCTGTTGTACGTAGACCTCAACCGCTTCAAGCATGTCAATGACACATACGGGCACCAGATAGGAGACCTGGTCTTAAAGGAGTCCGCCACGCGCCTTGCCAATTGTGTGCGTGATGCCGATACGGTTGCACGGATAGGCGGGGATGAGTTCAACGTCATACTCTCCAGGGTTGGCGAAAAAAAGGACGTCCAACACATAGCCGAAAAGATAATCGCTGGTATGGACAGGCCGTTTTGCTTTGAAGGCATTGAGTGCTCCATTGGGGCCAGCATAGGTATCAGCCTCTACCCACATGATGCACGCGACACGACTATGCTCATTAAAAAGGCTGACTCCGTCATGTATCAGGTCAAAGCCCTCGGCAGAAGCGACTTCATGTTTTGCTCCTAAAAAAAGCCGATTATTTTAAGCCAATCCCTCATAATCCGGTATCTACCCGGGACGTGACGGTTTAATTGTAACAGGCAGGTGGCCGGAAAAACCCATCTCCCCGCGCAGACACTTGATCACGGACAGTTGGGCGCTGATGGACTCCTCATAGGCCGCTATGAGAATGTCTGCGGTCTCAAAGTGTTTTAAGACATATGGACTGCCAAAAGATATGACAACGCAGTGGTGGCAACCACGTATGATGCCGTTTATGAGGTCTATGTCGTCCTGGATGAGTCCCGAGTTTCCACGCCAGGCCTTGACGCTTGTAAACACCGCTATTACAACAGCCGTATGTGAGAGGTCCGAATGGGGGGGGGAGAGTTCTCTGATGTTTGTACACTTGTCGAAGTAAGTCAGCAGGGGAGATGCCTCACAGGGCTTATCGTCGCCAACAATTATAAGGCGTGACTGCCAAGGCAGAGGGAATATCTCCCCCTTTCCTTTTACAAGGGTTATGGACATTTCGGTAAGCTTCTCTGATAATTGGGAGTGTCTCTTGGGATTTATCATGGCCCTGTGGCGCATGTTGAGCCTGTCCTTGACGTAGAGGATACGTTTACAGGCCAGGTCTATCTGTGTCTGTTCAATGATGCCATCTCTTAGGGCCAGGCTCAGTTCATCCACTGTGGCATCGACGTCGAGGGGATGCAGCAGCACATCTATACCGGCCTTGATGCACATGGCAGGGACGTTGTCTATTTTACTGAGTGCGTCCATGTTCAGTGCGTCGGTTATAATGAGGCCGTCAAACATGTACTTTTTGCGCAGTAGCCCCGTCACTATCCGGTGTGACAGCGTAGCGGGTGTCTTGTCGACGCAGGGGACGCTCAGATGTCCAACCATAACGCCCCGTGCACCCGTGCTTATGGCCTCCGCAAAGGGGACAAGGTCTACGTCGTAGAGTTCCTGGCAGGTCTTGCTTATGATGGGCAGAGCGATGTGTGAGTCGGTGGCGGTGTCTCCGTGGCCGGGAAAGTGCTTGACGCAACACATGATACCGGCCTGTTCGATTGCCTCGACGTAGAGTCGCCCAAGCCAGGATACCGTGTGTGGGTCATCGGAAAATGCCCGCGTGCAGATAATAGGGTTGAACCGGTTTCTGTTTACGTCCAGCACGGGGATCAGAGGCATGTTGATACCTATGTCTATGCACTCTGAGACAATGGCATCAACGGCCTGTCTAAGCAGCATGGCATCCCCCTCAGAGTCTTTCTTCACTGCCGCTGCTACAGCCATCTGACAGGGAAACATCGTTGCACCGCTTATCTGCTGCCCAACCCCGCGCTCAACGTCGGAGGCAAAAAACAGCCTCGTACGGCAAAGACTCTGACACTGCACGATAAACTCCTTCAACTGACGACCGCTGCCGCCAAAGATTATAAATCCCCCGATCCCCTTATCCACAAGCCCAAGGACCTTATCCCTGTAACTAACGGAACCAACCATGTTGCCGTCAAGTCTGCCTATGACCAACTGATATAACTTCTCTATCAAGCCTAACCTTTTCATCTGCTTATGTGTGTTGCCTAACAATCGTATAGAAAGAGTCTATCAGAAATCCCTTCCTATTTACAATATTTGCTGCGACAGATGACAACATTTTTCCCCTCCGTAAGGAAAACTTTTCTCCGGCTCCATTAGCCGCTACCCCTGAGGGGTCTATGCCCGGGGGCATTTCATATAGCATTAAGAAGATTTTAGTACATCTGGCACGATATTTGATACACATAAATACGAACGAGTTGTTGACATAGGCTTAGGCTTATATGAGAAAGAATCAGAAAAAGCGAAAGGAGACAAGATATGAAAGCTAAAGAAGTTGTACAAAGAGGAGCAAACGAGGTCTTGCTGGTAAAGGATTCCAAGCCGTTTGACTCGTTGAGTGAGGATGAGCAAATAGATGCACTTATCTTTGCGTTGCGGCAGTATGGGAAGATATCGGTGCCAATGTGTGCCAGGTTTGATCAGGCCGTTGAGGATATCCACCAGGAAGCTGCGCAAGTAACAATGCCGTTTTATGTGAAATAGATATAACCCCGGATTTTTAAATCTATCCATTGTGTACTCTCCAATCAATAACCCTTCATTACTTGCCGGCAGAACCACAAACCCCTGCCGGCAAGCCTTCTCCTTTGTCCTGTCACCACTTAGAAAAGAATGGGGGAGCTTTGTTGTCCACAAAAAATTTATGCGCCCTGCTTGTCAAAAATTGTACAGCATTTGTCGAAAGTATGTTATAATATGTCAAATAAATGGCGGAGGTAAACAGTTTTTTTGGAAAATGGCAGCCTACAGGATACCGTTTAGGCTTAAATTTTGAAAGAAGTGGAAAATACTTAAAGATAGTGGAAGATTTCGTTAGTTCCGTAGGCTATGGTTTTACTATGATAGGTGTTTTAGCTGTTTTGATTGGTTTCTTGGGAATGTATAGGTATTATTCTATGGCTACATTATCATCTCTTCGTGAAAAATGGATTTGGGAATTAAGATTACTGATAGTAAAACTACTTTCTGATATTAAGGCGTTCAATGATAATGCAAATCCTCCCAATAATAAGTACATGGACATAAGTTTTTATATAATGGGGTCAAGGGGACTGGTCCCCTTGCAGGGGGGTCTGAGGGGGGGCGGAGCCGCCCCCTTCTTTCTTCTTTCGTATATAATTAATTATAGGCAGGTACTTATCAAAAAAAGAACATCGGAGTAATAAAGAAAGTTTTTGATTATTATAAGGATTAAACACACATGACTGTAATAGATAAGCTAATAGCCTGGTTGCAGGCAGAGATAGACAAGCTCAAGCACTTAAAGAAAAAGCAGGGCGCTACCGACAATGCATCGGATGTTGATCTTGTCCACTCTCTGTATGCCAAACTCAGGGCGGACTACGACAATCTCGTCAGCAATTATACCAACCTGCAAGACAATCACATGTTGGTTACAAAACAGTTGTCGAGGTTACGTGTAGGGATAGAGAATTTTAAGGAGCTAAACACGGGCCTGCGCAAGGCATCCGAGACCAAACGTATGACCATTGACAGGCTGCAGCAGGAGCTCCAGTTTGTCCAGTGGCAATACGACAAGTGCATTGCCCGGCTGCAGGGTGAACTTGAAACAGCCAGGAGTGAAAACACCCTGCTGCAACGTAACCTAATGGACAGGGATGCCTATATCGCTCAATTACAGCTTGGCTCATACAAGATTGAACATCAAACGCCGATGGCCAAAGACGATGGCATGCCGGTCAAGCAAAAGGGCAAGTTTGACCCCCTGTGGTATGAGGAGTACCACAGGAGAAATAAAGGCAGAACCCCCAAAGATAAAGACTACCTGAGTCTGCGTGCCTTTGCTAGGGAAAAAGGTGTAGACAACCACACCATACGCAGAGGGTTCAAGAGGGTCGAGCAAGACGGTAATTGTCAATCTTAACAAGTATTGTGTGCATTTATGGTTGTCTGGAGTGGATTCCCGCTTGCGCGTGAATGACAAGAATTTCGCAAATCTGATTTATCTTGGTATATCAGGAGGTGATGGCGGGTAGTGTAGATAGCTGTATTAAAAATGGTTTGCCGTGTTTGGGTTTTTAGAGGCAACAACAGATATGTTTATTAGGAGATATGGATGAAGATAACAGTTGTACTGATGTTTGTTTTTTCTTTTATGATGGCTGAGGTGGCTTTTATTGCCAGTGCGGCCCGCACCTTTGCCGGTGATAAGTTGTCGGCAGGTAACAGCTCTTATGAGGCGCATATATCCAGGGGTAAGGCCTATTTGCAGGAGAAGAGATACGCAGAGGCCGTAAAGGAGTATCGGGTGGCGCTAAAGGCCAGGCCCTCCGATGAGGCGGCCAATCTTGGCCTTGGCATCGCGTTAAACCGTATGTCGCAAGATACCGCTAAGTTACACCTAAAGAAGGCCCTCATGTCAAATCCGGATAACCCGCAGACAAACCTTGAACTTGGCCTGTATTACTACAACAGGGAAATATACGCCGAGGCAAAAGACTACCTCGAAAATGCAATCGAAACGGGAAAGGGTACCGAGTATGCAACGACTGCACTTGTATACTTAAAAAAGGTAGACCGTCAGACAGGGGCAAGGCCTTGGTTGGTCAACCTCACGCTAGGCAGTCAGTATGACAGTAATGTGGTACTGAGCAACGGGGCTGCTGCCCTGCCTTCGGGGATCAGCAGAAAGGCTGACTGGAAGGGGCTTGTCTATATCAACGGCAGATACAGGCTTGTCGATACCGACCGCATGGAGGTCTCCGCTGGTTACAACTTTTACCAGACACTACACGGCCGTCTGTCCGCATTTAACATAACCCGGAACACGGCTGACCTCTCTTTCAGGTACAACGTCATGCCGATGATAGCCCTGGGGGCACAGTATGCCTTTGAGCACATATTGGTTGGAGGCAATGCCTACAATCACGCGCACTCAATCGGGCCGTCGCTGTTTATTTTGCAGGGCAAAGGATTTTCCACCGAAGTCAAATACAGATACCGCAGCGCTCGATTTTACAATGCCGACCTGTTCCCGGATAACTCCGACAGAAACGGCTCCGACAACGCCATCGGCATAGCCCAGTTGTTCCCCATTACGGAAGCGGCTAACCTGGAAATTGGGTATACTTTTAACAAGGCCGATGCTGACGTAAACTACTGGCGGTATGACGGCAACAAGGTACATGCCAACCTGATGTACAATCTCCCCTACAGGGTCTTGCTCAATCTCTATGGCGAGTACTACGCAAGGAGGTATGAGGGGATGTTTGGCACATATAAAAAGGAAAGAGACGACGATGTCCAGACGTACGGCTTAACGGCGACAAAGCTATTGACAGACAACGTTGGTGTGACCGTTGGACAGACGTACGTCTACAGCAGGTCAAATATAAACAGCTATGACTACAGGAGGAGCGTTTCGAGTCTCTTGTTAAACCTGAGGTTTTAAGATGAAGAAGACGGTTTTTTTATGGATTGTGATATGTTCTGTTGCGTCGGCAACGGTGGCAAGTGGCGCCGAGGATATAGGTAAGGTCGTTGCCCTCAGGGGGCAGGCCCGGATCGAACGCAACAAGCAGGAGTTTGCGGCAAAGGTCCAGGATGGCATCCTGATGATCGACACAGTGGAAACAAAGGAGATGTCAAAGACAAAGATGCTCTTTATCGATGACAGCGTCTTAACGGTTGGCGAGAAGTCCAGGGTGGTTATCAAGGAGTTTGTCTACGGCAAGGACGACAGGAGTAAGGCGGTGTTTAACCTGCTTGATGGCAAGATAAGGTGCGCCGTTGGCAGGTCAAACTCCGAGGTGCAGACACCAACCCTGGTGGCCGCAGCCCGGGGGACGGTTATATACTTTGAAACCGGCATAAGGGACTCGGTACCTTATACGACGGTCGTCTCTATTGAGGGACAGGTGGATGTAAGAAGCATCGACCCCACGGTCTCGGGCACCGTGACGGTTACCCCCGGAATGATGACGACCGTTTTGGCAGGAAAGGCCCTGACAATGCCCGTTAAGGCCGGCGAGGAGGCATTAAATAATGCCACCATGGGATGGGGAGGCGTAAACTCCGGGATGTTGACGGATAGTTTGGCCAATGCAGGCATCGCTGCCTCAATGCTTAACCTCAATCCACAGCAATCCATAGTGCAAATATCAACCACACCGGTGACAATTGGTGTGGTCTTCCCATAAAACTCAGAGGATGATTATGAAAGATTTGAAACTAACTAAATGGAATATAAACATAATGATTTTGGCCCCGTTGATAGCCATACTCCTGGGTCTCATTGTGCAAAGTTGTGGTGGCGGGGGTGGTGGAGGCTCTTCCGTGGGCACTACATCCACGACGACCTCCGTATCGATGACAATTGTGCTGAAGGCCCTGGCTGCTCAACAGAGTGATACCACCCAACAGGCCATACCGGCCAACGTCACGGCCGTCAGGATTAGTATCACCGCTGCGGATATGAATCCCGTTTCGCGTCTGATACAGGTCGGCGGCAAGGACCAAATCACCGAGACCTTTGAGGTGCCCAATGGCAGGCGGAGGTTGTTTGTAGTAGAGGCGCTCAACGCCTCGGCAGTTGTCGTCTTCAAGGGAGACAAGCTGGCAGACCTCGAAGGTTTCCCCACTACGATTGACATAAAGATGTTGCCGGTAACCGGGGCCCCAACCACTATGGCAGGGATGTGGCAACTGTACACGCGGTGTGTTGATCAAACGGAAGATTCCATCGACATATCCATGGCGTTATATGAAACCGGTTCAAGCTTCTCCGGTAACACCACCGGTAAGGATGGCAATGGATACGACTTAAGTCTGACAATCTATGGCACCTATAACGCCTCAAACCGTTATCTCAGCGGCACCCTGACTGTAAACTCACCAGGCTATGTATGCGTCAAACAATACGCCTTTGCCACCACCATGACATCCAACGACACGGGCTACATGAGCACAACCCAAACAGACCCATGTGGCTGTGATGCACAAGTACGCCTGACTCAAACATCATCATCAACTCCCACACCCATGCCCACTCCTACGGCACCGCCTACTCCAACTCCGCCCCCTACTACACAACCCACTCCTACAGCGCCTCCTACAGTGCCTCCTACTCCTACAGCTCCACCTACATCCACTCCAAAGCCAACTCCTACTCCAACATTTGTACCTACCCCCACACCACAACCTACCCCTACTCCGACACTACCACCACCACCTCCTCCTCCCCCTACGTCGCAACCCACACCTACTCCAACATTGCAGCCAACTCCAACGACTCAACCACCCCCTACGCCGGCACCTACTCCAACACCACAACCAACACCACCACCTTCGCCAACTCCAACGCCTATAGCAGCATAAAAAAGCCCATGACACTGAAACATGTTGTTCAATGAGATTTGATATACACGGGGGGATAACTCCCCCCTTATCTCCGTTGTGATATGAAGCGGGTATCCTTAATCCTCCTGGCAATAGCGCTGGTATCTACGCTGATATTCTCTATACTGGAGATATACGACCCCGTGATAATAAGGGATAAGATCGAGGCAAAGACGTATGACCTCCGAATGCTTCTTTCGTGGAAACTCAAGAGATATCACCCCATTACAGAGATACTCATCGTATATATAGATGAAAAGAGCATTGCCGAAATTGGCAGATGGCCTTGGCCTCGCAGCGTCATGGCCGGGTTGGTCAACAAGATATCGGCGGACAAGCCCAGGGCTATCGGCATAGATATCATGTTTAGCGAGCGGCAGGATGCCGAAAATGACGCAAGGCTGGCAGAGGCGATTAGGGATGCGGGCAATGTTGTCCTGGCAACCGCCTTTATGGTGCCAACGGGTGGACAGGAGGTCAAGGTTTCCTCGGACATTCCTGATTATCTGTGGGACTCTGCCTTTATGACGGTCAAGACTGTTGCCGGGATTGACTGGAAGCGATGGGTGGTAAAGGCGGATAAGGTCAATCTGCCAATTGCCGAAATAGCCGTACACGCATCGCTGGGACACGTCTACTCCAACCCCGACCTCGATGGCGTGATGCGATGGGAGTACCTGTACCTTAATTATGGCGTTGACTGTTACCCGCACTTTGCCCTGCAGGTGGCAAGGCTGGCCAGGGGGCTTGACGTCAAGGACATGGTACTCTTTGGCGGTTCCGGCATCAGACTCGGACAACATTTCATCCCCACTGGACTCAACGGCAAGGCGCTTATATACTACCTGCCACCCGATGTACACTATCCCGCCATCCCGGCATCGGAGGTTATCAAGGGAACAAGGCCTCGGGGGATGTTCGCTGACAAGATAGTCCTGCTTGGTACCTCCGCTCTTGCCACATACGATGTGATGACTACACCCTTTTCGGCAAACACACCCGGCGTTGCCATCAACGCAAACGTCATAGATAACATACTGCACAACAGTTTTCTGAGAAAAAGCCCCGGTGTGATAGAGTTATCCTTTATTGTTATTACCGGTGTCTTTTTGGGGTTATTGTTGCCGAGGTTGGGTGCATTGGTTGGGTCTGCCGTTTCAATCCTGGTCATTGCCTGTTATGTTGCAGGGGGCGTTTATCTCCTGACATATGCGGGGATATGGATAAACTATACGTATCCGCTTACTAATATGTTTCTGATATTTTTTTCACAGACGCTGGTCAAGTTCTTCATGGAGGAACGCAGGGCCAGGGATATAAAGAGTATGTTCTCCAGGTATGTCTCGCCCAAGATAGTGGAGGAGCTAGTTAACCACCCCGAAGAGGCTCACCTGGGTGGTCACAAGAGGCTTATTACGGTGTTGTTTTCAGATATCGCAGGCTTTACCAATCTCTCCGAAAATCTCTCCCCTGAGGAGGTAGTAGCCAGACTCAACGAGTATTTCACGGAGATGGTGGGGCTTATATTTCAGTACAACGGCACCTTGAACAAGTTCATCGGTGATGCGCTGATGGCCTTCTGGGGGGCGCCGCTGTCACAGCCTGACCAGGCCGAGCTGGCGGTCAAGTGCGCACTACAGATGATAGTTCGTGTGAAGGAGCTTCAAGCCAAGTGGCGCTCCGAGGGTAAGATCATCATTGACATTGGCATTGGTCTTAACACCGGAGAGGTGCTGGTGGGCAACATCGGGGCAGAGGGGATGCAGATGGACTATACGATTATCGGCGACGACGTAAATCTCGGCTCCCGCATAGAGGCCCTGACGCGAAAGTACAAGACCCACCTGCTGATCTCGGAGTTTACCGTGCAGTTGCTCAGAGATGGTATCGTCAATGGAACAATAAAGGGTATCTCCCTGCGCGGTATAGAAAAGGTCGTCGTCAAAGGCAAGAAGAAACCCGTAACCATCTACGAAGCCACCTCACTCGATCCCGAATCCCCATCCATCCTCACCGAACCGGCAGAAGACAAGGTCGTAGAGTACAAGGAAAAATAAAGACAAAGAAAAGAGAGAAAGGGGCGACTCCGCCAGGGCAATCGCATTTGGCCGTAAAGAAAGAAAGGGGCGGCTCCGCCCCCCTTCAGAACCCCCTGCAAGGGGGCCGGCCCCCTTGACCCCGTCCTGCGCAGGGCTGATTTTAAAAAAGGTAAATTATTAACAATTCACAAACTTCTAATACACTTGCTTTGGGGGTAGAGTAATACCGTCAACTTAATGTCAAGTAATTTTATCAGTCCCAAGGCAATCGCATTTGAAATAATAATGATGTTTTTTATGATAAAATAACCACTTTTCAACTTGTCATCCAGCCCTTTACGGGGTTAAGGGGGCTTCTTTGTGGCCGGGGTGCCCCACCCCCTCCCTTGTAGAGGGGTCTGAGGGGGGACAAAGTCCCCCATTCTTTTTTTTTGGTCAAATGCGGTTGCCCTGTGCGTGAACATGAGTTATGCCTCTGCCTCTTGGCTGTTAGCCAGTTTGATCAAGTCCTTTTGCGTCTGTTCATCCTGGAACTGTTCCCTGTTTTCCTGAAAGGCCGCTACGGCCTCGTACTCTTCCGGTTTCATGCAGGGACGTAGAAATGGTAGGGCGTCGTCAAACTCAATTATGTAGTTTAGTTCGAGGGCCGCGGGATATAACTGCGGATCTTTTTCATTGGCAAAGTCCAACGCTTTCTGACGATTGTGCTTGTTGCGGTTGAGGATATAGAATACCTTGTTGCATTGCAGGTTTATACCTTGCAGTTGGGCCTCTCTCAGGACCAACAGACGTGCCATGATCTTGCTCTCCAGATCAGTGGCCATGTCATCTACAATACCAACGGTGGCATTTTGACAAAGCCGTGCCTCCACCAGGCTCTTTTGTCCGTAACTTCCGGCCAACTCATCATAGTCCTGAAGCAACTGCAACGCCTCTATGGAGGTTCGCGCCTTCTTGGGCAGTGGCCTGGTAAAGCCTATTGCCTGAGGCCTTTTGTTTTGTGCATACATGGCAACTGCTATGCCGCCAACCAACGGTATGCCCGCCATCTCTATCCCGATAAGGAGACTCACGTCGTGTTGCGCGACCATATCGGCCATCGCACTACAGAGGTCGTAAAACAACTTGGGCGAACTGCCCACGTGTCTCATGTTAAAGAACCAGGGCGACCATATCCCGCTCTTTAACCACCAGCCCTCAGCCTTGTTCTTCTTCTCCGCGGCATTCCAGAGGGTTTGCAGGTAGCCCTCTTTATACAGGTCGATGATCAAGTCCCTGGACCACTGTTGTCTATTCATAGATTGTTGTCTGTCTCCTTAATTGTTATAGTTTCTTTGGGATTACAGACTGTTTTGTTTGGCAAAGATGTCCTGCAAGGTGTTCTTGATGTTTTCACAGAAGTCATCAAGCGGCAGGTCGTTGGGGTCTTCCCCGAAGGGGTCTTCCACCTCAATGCCAATCTCCTCAATGCCGACAAAGGCATAAGCAACCAGGGCACCGAGCAGTATAGTCCACCAGCCAAAGGTGTTTACCAGTGAAATCGGTATAGTCATACAAAAGAGGTACATAAACCTCTTAAGGTGCAACGCATATGCCAACGGGATTGGTGTTGATTTTATCCGCTCGCAGTTGGCAAGGGAGTTCATTAACTCTGAGAGGTTAGCGTTGAGTATCGTCAGGTGCGACTGATTGAGGATGCCCAGTTTCAGGCACATGTAGAGGGTCTTCTTTATCATCGCAATCAAGCTTACAGGCATGTTAAAAGATTTTTCCAGGACTGATATCTCAGTGTTCGTCAGAAACGATCTCAGCTCATCAGGATCATTTTGGTCCCTCAACCTCTGCTTCACCAGGATTGGAAAGGCGGTAAGCAGCTTGAACAACCTCTGTCTGAGCTTTAAGGACTCGGTGTGGTCGGAGGATATGTAGGCTATTGAGTCTACCGCAAGGTTCTGTGTGGAGTTTATGATACTGCCCCACATGCGTCTGCCTTCCCAGTATCGCTCATAGGCGGTGTTGGTTCTAAAGACAAGCATCAATCCCAATGCCACACCGACAATAGACCACGGTGTAGGCGGGGTGTTTATTTTTATAACATAGAAGTGTACAAGCGTTATGAGTGCAGAGACCGCCGCAAATATTACTATCCTTGGCAATATGCTACTCAGCACCGACCCCCGTAGGGTAAATAGCAATTTCAGCCAGTCCTTATTGTCATAGTGTATCATATCGATTCCCCACACATATTATATACCTAGTTATTGGGTTAAGTCAAATTCTGGATTCTGGGTAGATACGGGCACGGTAAATTTGTTCTACGTTATAACACCAAAAGAAAAGACGAAAAGGGGCGACTCCGCTCGCACAGCGACGTTACCGCGCCCCCTTCAGAACCCCTTGCA
>JADGAE010000011.1 GCA_015232165.1 Nitrospirota bacterium | reverse complement strand
TTCTTCGTGCCCGGGGCAGGTGCGACAATTGAGTCAGGGGCGGCTCGCCCCCTGCTGCGACAAGATTGCGGCTCGCCCCCCCTTGCGGGGGGGGCTGAAGGGGGCGCGGTTAGTCTGTGCAGTGGTGGCTTTTTTCGTCCTTTAGCAGCTTGTACTCTATGCCGTCAACAAGCGCCTGCCATGAGGCATCTATGACGTTCTTGCTGACACCAACAGTCCCCCACCTACCGTCCTTATCGCCAGACTCGATCAACACTCTCACGCCCGTGGCCGTACCCTTAACACCCGAGAGTACCCTGACCTTGTAGTCGTGCAGGACAACCTCCTTCAGGGCCGGATAGTACGGATGCAGGGCCTTGCGCAGGGCGTTATCAAGGGCATTGACGGGACCGTTGCCCTCGGCGGCCGTGTGCTCGACCACTCCGTTTGGCAACCTTATCTTGATCGTGGCCTCGCTTCTTGCCTCCTTGCCCCTGTCTTCCTTTTCGACGATCACGCGAAAACCAAGCAACTCAAATGCCTCCCAGTACTGACCCGAGCTCTTTTTCATCAACAGCTCAAAGGATGCCTCGGCGGCCTCAAACTGAAATCCCTCGTTTTCAAGCATCTTCAATCTGTCGATCAACTCCTGAGTCTTGCCCCTGTCCGTGAAGTGGACGCCAAACTCCTCGGCTTTTCTCTGGACGTTGCTCTTACCGGCCAGATCGGAGACAAGCACCCGTTGGGAGTTACCTACCAACTCAGGGCTTATGTGTTCGTATGTCTCCGGACGCTTGCGTATAGCACTGACGTGGATGCCGGCCTTGTGGGCAAAGGCGCTGTCGCCAACGTAGGGCTGCCGTCTGAGGTGACTGATGTTGGCTATTTCGTTTACGTACCTTGAGACCTCGCGGACGAGTCTTACACCGTCTCCGATGCAGTCATAGCCCTGCTTGATCTGTAGGTTTGGTATGACGGAGCACAGGTTTGCGTTGCCGCAGCGCTCTCCCAATCCATTGATGGTGCCCTGCACCTGCACTGCCCCGGCACCAACTGCCATCAGGGAGTTTGCCACGGCGCAGTCTGAGTCGTTGTGCGCGTGGATGCCGACGGCGGCCTGGAGGTGTTTTCCGACGTGTCGGGTCACCTCTGCTACGTACTGGGGCAGACAACCACCGTTGGTGTCGCAGAGGACGATGCAGTCAGCCCCGGCATCCTCGGCGACCTTGATGCACTTGATTGCATATGCCTCGTTGTTTGCAAACCCCTGGAAAAAGTGCTCACAGTCAAAGAACACCCGCGCTACATGACGTTTCAGGAAGCGGATCGAGTCGTAGATCAACCTCAGGTTGTCATCGAGGGATATCTTCAGCGCCTCTCTGACGTGAAAGTCCCAGGTCTTGCCAAAAATGGTTATGACGCTCGTTTGTGCGGCGACGAGGGCCTTGAGGTTGGGGTCGTCCTCTGCCGCGTGGCCAAACTTCTGTGTGCTGCCAAAGGCCACGATGGTTGTCTTGTTGAGCCTGAGACGCCTGACTTGCTCAAAATATTCAACGTCCCTGGGATTAGACCCCGGCCAACCACCCTCCACGTAAGCAACACCAAAGGCATCGAGCTTTTCGGTTATCAACAGCTTGTCCTCCACGGAGAAGGCCACATCCTCCGCCTGAGCGCCATCTCTCAACGTTGTATCATAGATTTCAATTTTTTCCATACCTCTATTTTAACACAATATATCAGTCTTGGACAAATAGTCGGCGGCTGCGGGCGCAAAGAAAGTTAGGAGTAACTTCGTCAAAGAAAAGAATGAGTAAATCTGTTATATCTTGTATTGCACCCAATCGAAACGCGCTATATCGCAGCCTCCGTCAGTTTATAAAAATCAACAAAAAAATAATAATAATGTTAAAATAAACAATAAGGAAAGGAGGAAGTCATGAGGCGGGCAGCGTCTATAACAACCGAAACAACCGAAATAAGAACCATATCGGGATGGAGTGTGGTATGGGTGTTCCTTATATTGAGCATTTGTATAGTCGTGGTTGGGTATGTTGGATTTGAAACGTATAAAAACAAGATCAAAGAGGATATACACAAGCAATTATTAGCTATAACAAAAATCAAGACCGAGCAGATAGTGATATGGCGAAATGAACGCCTTAGAGATGGAATCTATACCTATAAAAACCCCTTTATTGCCATGCACATGGAAACGTATCTCGATAACGGAGCGTCAAAAACAGAGAAAAATATACTCTATGAGCAATTGATATCCTTGAGAGAGGATCAGTTTTTTACCAGGGTCATACTTGCTGATAGAAACGGCGCTGTTTTATTGTCTACGGAAGAAGACAGACCAGTGGCAGGTATCTCAATCGACACGGCTATCGAACCTGTCTTTAAAAGGGCAATGGCGTCAAACGACATAGCAATCTCCGACCTTTACCTGGATATGTACAATACCGTCAGATTGACGGTGGTTGTACCCATATCTAAAAGACATCACGTTAAGGGAGGTATAGTCGGGGATGTGATAGGCGCTGTTTTATTGGATACCAACCCTTATGCGGGACTGTTTTCGTCAATTCAGACCTGGCCGATAGAGAGTAGCACGGCAGAAACCCTCCTGATCCGTCGGGATGGTAACGAGGTGTTGTACTTAAACGAACTTCGCCACAAAAAAGGCACGGCACTGATGTTTCGTCTGCCCATAGACGTGAGCAAACAACTGCCGGCAGCGATGGCTGCTATGGGACAACAGGGTGTAGTGGAAGGCTACGATTACAGGGGGCATTCCGTGCTTGCTGCGATTATGCCCGTACCGGATACGATGTGGTTTATTGTCTCCAAGATAGATCGGGACGAAGTTTATAAACCTGTCGTAACGAGCTCAAAGGTCTTTGGAGTAATCACTGTTTTACTATGGGCGCTATCAGGCATTGGGATTGGGTTTATATGGCAGAAACGAAACATCAGCGTTATACAAAGGCAGTATGATAGCGAGGAGCGTTTTCGCATGGTATTTGATAACGCCGCGATTGGTATAGCTTTGTCGGATAAGGACTACAGATTTATAGACGTCAACAATAAACTCTGTCAGATGCTGGAATATACCACTGATGAACTCAGAGGCATGGCGCTTAAAGATATAAGCCATCCGGATGATCTCAATCAGGGGATGGAGCTTGTAGACAAACGTACCGAGCTTTTAAACAAACTGTTTAACAGTAGAATACCCTCCTTGCGGATTGAAAAACGCTATATATCAAAGACAGGCAAGATATTATGGGTCAGCTCAATTGTCAGTATAATCAGATATGCCAAGGGACAGTTGTGTGTAGTAACAGTAATAGAAGACATTACATTGCGCAAGGAGATGGAGGCCAAGCTTCTCCGCTCAAACCGCCTGTATGACGTCCTGAGCCGGGTAAATCAATCAATAGTGCGGATAAAGGACTATGCCGTGTTGTTTAAGGAGATATGCCGTATATGCGTGGAATATGGTGGCTTTACAACGGCGTGGATTGGGTTAAGAGAGCGAGAGACGCTATCAGTAAAACCTGCCGCGTTTGCAGGAATAACCGAGGAAGAGTTAAACGGTATAGTGAGCTGCATAGTAAACAGGCCAAACGGAACATGTCCAATAGTTGCAGTCATAAGAGACGATAAGGCTTTTATATGTAATAACATGGCAACAGACCATGCAGTAGCTATTTGCAGGAATGAGGCGCTCAATAGAGGTTACCTTTCATTGGGTTCGTTTCCTATAAGGAAACGTGGAGTTGCTATTGGCATGCTTTCATTGGGCGTTTCTCAAAAGGACTTCTTTTTGGATCAGGAGGTGAAATTGATGGAAGAGGTTGTCTCCAATGTATCCTTTGCACTGGAGGCGATGGAGGACGAGCTGGCAAGGAAGATATTTGAACAGACGACAGAGAAAGAGCTGAAGCGGAACAAGATGATACTCGACGTCTCTATGGACGGTTATATGCTAATTGATCAGACAGGGAATATAAGAGAGGTCAATCGGGCATTTTCCGACTTGTTGGGTTATTCAATTGACGAGCTGTGCAGTATGAGCGTACCGGATATAGATATAGGGCAAACAAACGCTGAGATATTCGAGCTTATAAAACAAATAGTCCGTGAGGGACACAAGAAGTTTGAGACGGTATTGCGACACAAGGACAACAGAAGTGTTTATGTAGAGGTAAGCGTAAACTGCATCGAGTTAGACGGTAAGATAATGCTATTTTCTTTTCACAATGATGTTACCGATAAGAAGCATAGAGATAAAATGTTTCTCTTAAGTCATCGAAAGGCACAGATGGGAGAGATGCTAAATATAATCGCCCATCAATGGAAACAACCAATCTCGGCGATAAGTTCATCCGTAAACAAGCTTAAGGTTGAACTTATGTTTGGCACCATTGATGAAAGGGTGTTAAAGGCGTCTATTGAAAAGATAGACCTTCTGGTTCAACATATGTCACAGACAATAATCGACTTTAGCGCTTTCTTCAGGCCAAAGCAAGACAAGGATGTATCCGATATCAAGTCGATTATCCAAAAAGCCCTTGACATCACAGGAGAACAGTACAATGCCAAAGGTATTGAGATATGTCTGATATGTCAATCAGATACCCGGATAGAGATTTATGCTAATGAGCTAATTCAGGTGTTTTTAAGCATCCTTGAAAACGCAAGGGAAGCGTTTGAGGGCAGAATGGTATCTGCCCCAATGATATCTATAAGCATCCATGAAGATGATACCAATGTGGTTGTAGAGATCGCAGACAATGCCGGCGGCATATCTCCCGGGATAATGGATAATATTTTCCTGCCCTACTACACCACAAAGGAAGAGTTTAACGGCACAGGACTTGGGCTTTACATGGCCAATATGATCATAGAGGAGCATTGTCATGGCAAGCTGGTCGTTAGAAACATTGAAGATGGGGCGAGTTTTACAGTGGAGCTTCCCAAATATGAAAAAGCACAATCCCGGAGTGTAAGGAGGCAAGAGGCATAGATATGAATGAATATGCAATTAAGGACGAATTACAAAGACATGCAAAGGATATGCGGGTGTTATATGCCGAGGACAACGAAGATATAAGGGAGGATATTGCAGCCATTCTGAAGAAATTTTTTGATGTGGTGGATGTAGCTGAAGATGGCGATAAGGCACTGGATATGTATGAGGCCGGGTGTTACGACATCGTCATGAGTGATATCAGGATGCCCGGGATTAGCGGTATTGAGTTGACCAGGGCGATCAAGGCACTAAACCCTGAACAGGCGGTTATTATAACTACGGCATATGACGACCACAAGTACATGCATGAGTTGATTAACCTTGGTGTTGACAAATTCGTCACTAAACCGATTGAAATACTGACTCTGTTCACCGGCTTATTGCATGTAACAACAAGGATTAGTTACAGGAAAGCACATATTACTGACATGCTTGCCGTAGTCAGGCTTTCGGCGATGAACGAAGTCTTGTCCGGTATTGCCCATCATTGGAGGCAACCGTTATCCGCTTTAGGCATGTATGCACAGGAATTGCCTGAAATCTGTTATATGAACGGACAGTTGGATATACAGACGCTTGTAAACTCCGTTGATAATATGATGAAACTCATTAAGTCGATGTCTCAGACGATAGATGAATTCAGGCAACACTGTAAGTCAACGGATACAAAAGAAGCCTTCAGCATAGTAAGTGCCATTAATGACGCTGTCTTTATTGTTGAGGATACCCTTAGCGGCAATGGTATAAACCTGATAAAAGACTACGAAACGGACATTACGCTGGAAGGGGACAAGAGACGATTCTCCAATGTGTTGATCCTTGAGCTTTTGTGTAACGGCATTGACGCATTACTTACGGAAAAGCCGGACAACCCACACATAAAAGTTCTGGTGACAACTAAAGACAACAGGCCTGTGATAACCGTGTTTAACAACGGTAGTTCTATTAACGATAAGATAATAAACAAGTTATATGAACCATACTTCAGCACGAAATCGGTAGCCTCCGGCAGCGGATTGGGATTGTACCTGGCGAAAATGATGCTTAAACTGGATTTCAACGGTACCATAAGCTCTGTAAATGTTGATAATGGAGTGGAATTCAGGATAGAGTTATAGCGCGTTTCGATTGGATGCAATACAAGAAAAGAAAGGGGCGGCTCCGCTCGCACAGCGACGTTACCGCGCCCCCTTCAACCCCCCGCAAGGGGACCAGTCCCCTTGACCCCAATAAATTACACAAATACACCCCTTCATTATTGGGAGTCTTCAAGGGGCCACCTCCTTGCGTTTTCCAGGGTCCCCAATATATAATCCATACGGGAATTTACCTGTCTCAACCTCTTTGAAATAGATATGCCAATTCCCTTGTAAAAGCGTCTGCCAAAGTCAGGTTCGTCATACATCTTGTTATCAAGAGAATCTCTTGAGATATTAAGCAACACTACATTTTCCAGGGCTATAACAGTGGCCGCCGTAGGTTTGTCCTCCAGATAAGACATCTCGCCCAGTATCTCACCGGCGCTTACCGTGTTTAACAACCTCGTGCCGGTGGAAGAAATATATACCCCCAAGGTACCTTCCAAAACCATGTAAATAGAACCTATGTACTCACCTTCACTTATGACCACAGTGCCGGGCTCTACACGTTCCTCAACCCCGCTTGAAAGCAGCCACTGTATGTCATCGTCAGAGAGTTCTTCAAGCAATGTTGTAAGTTTAGTCATAACATATCTCCTTCTTTAGGCATAGAATCTTTTAGGTTTCTCAATTGCATTAATCTCCAAACGTGCTTCTGAATACTTCATCAATGGAGGTCAGTCCCTGTTTGACTCTGTATAAGCCGCTCTGTCTGAGCGTCCTCATACCCAACCGTACGGCCTCTCTCTTTATAGACTCGGCAGTGCCGCCGTTGAGAATAACCTCTTTCAGTTCATTGCGCATTGGCATTACCTCGTGCAGTGCCAACCTGCCCTTGTAACCGGTATTGTTGCATGCTTCGCAGCCTTTACCGATGTAGCACTTGAAGTCGGCTATCTCCTCCGGGGCAACCCCGGCCTTTAAAAGCACCTGTTCCGACAGTTTTTGTTCTATCTTCTCACAACTCTTGCATATCCGCCTTGCCAACCTCTGGGCTATTACCAGGATGACCGAGGAGGATACCAGAAACGGCTCTATACCTATATTTAAAAGCCTCGTGATAGTGGCCGGGGCATCGTTGGTGTGCAGGGTGCTCAGGACAAGATGCCCTGTTAATGCGGCTTTTACACCTATTTCTGCGGTTTCCTGGTCCCTGATCTCGCCAACCAGTATTATGTCAGGGTCCTGTCGCAAGAACGATCTCAGTGCCGCGGCAAAGGTCAGTCCCACCTCCGGCTTGACCTGCACCTGGTTGATCCCTGCCAGGTTATACTCCACGGGGTCCTCAGCCGTCATGATATTAACGCCCGGCTTGTTCAGGTGTGAAAGCCCGGAGTATAGGGTCGTCGTCTTACCACTGCCCGTGGGACCGGTAACCAGCACCATCCCGTAGGGCTTCTCTATTGCCTCGACAAAGTCGTTCAGTTGTCTTTCGTCAAACCCCAGGACACTCAAATCAAGATTCAGGTTAGACTTGTCCAGTATCCTCATGACCACCTTCTCACCAAACTGCAGTGGCAGCGTCGAGACACGAAAGTCGATCTCACTGCTTTCGCCAAACTTGATCTTGATCCTGCCATCCTGGGGTATACGCCGCTCCGATATATCCAGGCGAGACATGATCTTGATGCGGGACACCAGGGGGTTTTTTATGTGTTCTGGAAATGGCGGAAACGCTTGCTTTAAGACACCGTCTATCCGATATCTTACGTGAATCTCCTTCTCGCGCGGTTCTATGTGGATATCGCTGGCACGGTCGTTTATGGCATTCATCAGGATTGCATTTACCAGTTGGATTATAGGGGCCGCACCGGCATCCGCCAATGATATCTTCTCTTCTTTCTGCTCAACAAGGGCAACATTGGAGGTCGTCTTCTTGATGATCTTGTCAATTTCGGACATGTCCAGCGACGTCTTCTCCGTTGACTTTGCCGGCGCTGCTGCTGCGGCGGCCTTCAGTTGTTCCGTCTTGGGATAATACTCCTCTATTGCCTTCATTATGGTAGACTCCGTGGCCACATGCACCGCCACCTTCATCCTTGTTATGAACTTGACGTCCTCGATGGCTGGATTGTTGGTGGGATCGGCAATGGCGATCCTCAAGGCATCCCCTTCCATTGTGATGGGAATCAGTATATTTCTCTTTGCCCTCTCAAACGGTATCTTCTTTACCAACTCGGTGTCTATCTGGTACTGAGACATGTCAATCATGGGTACTTTATACTGCTTGCTGAAGAAATTTGCAAGGGCATCCTCCTTGACAAAGCCCATCTTTACGAGCACGGAGCCAAGTCTCTTGCCCTCTTTCTTGGATACCTCAAATGCCTCCTTTACTTGTTTCTCTTCTACCAGTCCGCTTCGTACCAATAATTCACCAAGGACTGATACTGATCCTGCTGCCATACTCTCTCCTTTTCGTTACAACTGTTATTGACACAACATCTAGACCACCACGGATATCCTGTCCTCTAAATCTCCAATGAACGCCGATGGCATACCGATAAAGTACCCCTGAGCATAGTCAACACCCATCACTGCAAGCTCTTTAAGAGTCTCCGGGGTTTCGACGTATTTTGCTACCGTTCGTATGTTTAACTCCTTCGCGAGGGTGGCTATACTCCTTACGAAGGCGTGGTATACAACGTCCTTTAACATGCCCTTGATAAACTCTCCCTCGATCTTTATGTAGTCAATGGGTATTCTTTTTATGTAGTGATATGATGAAAAGCCGGATGCAAAGTCCTCTATGGCAAACTTAAATCCCTCGTGTTTCAGGTCGAGGACGAATCTCTCCATTATGGCAAGATTCTTGACCGTATCGCGCTCGGTGAGTTTAAAGACCACGTTGACCGGATTTATGCCGTAGTCGGAGGTCAACTTGACAATGGTGGGTATGAATCTGGTGATGGTCAACGACCTCGGGGAGAGGTTGACAAAGAGATTTCCAGTGTAACACGCCGCACGGATATTGTCAAATGCCTTTTCGATAATTATATAGTCCAGCTTATGGACGATGCCGATGTCCTCGGCGATGTCGATAAATTCGCCCGCAACCAGGAGTTTATCGTCTCTTACGAGCCGCATGAGCATTTCATTTACCTCAATTTTACCGGTTAGCACGTTGATAATTGGTTGGAAATGGGGTATGATATTCTCTTTTTTATTGACGGCGTTGAGCAGGAAGAGACTTTTTTCCTTGTTTTGCAGAAACACGGTGTCTATGTCTTCGTTTGTGGGGAGACTTATCATGTTTTTGCCTTTTTTCTTGGACTTGTACATGGCGCCGTCTGCTATGCGGAATAGCTCTTTTATGTCTCTGGAGTGCGTGGGACATATGGATATGCCAACGGATGCGGTGGTTTGTATTTCTTTGCCGTCCGGGTCTTTAAGATCAAGGGTTTTCAGGTCGTTGGTCAGCCTTGTGGCTACAAGCAGGGCCTGTTCCTCGGTGGTCTCAGGCAGGATTATCGTGAATTCATCACCGCCGTATCTGGCCAGGATATCGCCATCGCGCAGCGACTGACGCAACTTGATCGCCGCCAACTGCAGAAACCTGTCACCAAAGTGATGACCATAGCTGTCGTTTATCGTCTTGAAGTTGTCGAAGTCGATGACCATCAGTCCAAAGCTGTAGTTGCGTCTGTGTGCCCTGCCGCTCTCATACTGCATGAGTTCCCAGAACACGCGCTGGTTAAAGAGATTGGTAAGGGGGTCGCGCGTGGCATAAAACGACATCTCCTTGGTGTAGCTGTGGATGGCCTTGATAGAACCCGATACGTTGGCAAAAATATTGAGGACTCTCTCTGCAAGGAGGTCGTTATCCAAGGCATCAGCCAGTTGGGGAGTCAGCGTCATACCCGCAATGCCGTCCACATCCGAGGTCCTGAGTGTCCTGGTCTTAAACTCCGGGGCATCCTGATTGCACATCGTGACGGTGCCGTCCGCAACCTCGTGGGCTATGTTGAGACATTGTATCTCTCCTGTTCCCTTGTTGTCGCCGAGCAGTTTTGTCTTTATTGCCTGCTCAAGCATCCGTATCACCGGGGCGTTGGGCTTGTTGTTCCAAAATATCTCCACGTCATAACAGCCCTCCTCCGTCTTGAACGCCGTAAAGATATTAAATACCTCAATGTACTCATTAATCTCACGCAACAGCGACAGGATATGCGGTTTCCAATCCCTGATCAGCTCCGAGGTGATTATAAAGCTCTCAAGCAACCTTGTCTCAAAAAGCAGTATGTCTCTTTTTACTATAGTATTCTTCATCCCAATACTCGATATCCGCAGTTGAACCCAAGATAGTATAGCATAATCATGCGGCTATGACAAGGTCACGTTAAATTTGTTCTACATTATAACACCCAGAAAAAAAGACAAAAAGGAGGGCGGCTCCGCCCGCACGGCGGGTGTTGCCGCACCCCCTCCTTGACCTCCCCTGCAAGGGGGCCGGCCCCCTTGACCCCATAATTAAGTACATGTTATCTCATTCAGTATATCTTCATCAATGCAGCATAATTTCTAATGCGATTGCCCTGGGAACTGAACTTATGCCCTTGACATGAACTGAGGCAATATGATAGGTTAATATATGTTTGCAAGCAATTATTAGGGAATAGGGAGATATATAAAAGTTCTAAGGTAATAGTTCAGGTATACATAAAAAGATTGCACTGTGAACAAGATATAATGGGGTCAAGGGGACTTCTTCGTGGCCGGGGTGCCTCACCCCTCCCCTTGCAGGGGGGTTCTGAAAGGGGCGCGGTAACGTCGCTATGCGAGCGGAGCCACCCCTTTCTTTGTCTTTTCTTCTTAGGGGGGTGAACTATTACGTTCCAGGAAGGTGTTGGCGTTGTCATTATGTTACTACAGGTGTAAGTCTCTAACCGCGTATGCTGGAACACTTTAAGCAACTTATTTCATCGCGCATAGGGTTGCAGGTGGAGGACCTGAGGTTGTTGCAAAAGACGATAGCCACTCGGGTTCACTCCCTAGGAATGCCCAATCTCCACCAGTACTATAACCTGTTGGAAGCCGATTCCGTACATAGTTCCGGTGAATGGCGGCACCTGATAGAGTCCTTAACAACCGGGGAGAGTTACTTTTTCAGAGACCGCGGCCAGTTTGAGATCCTGCGCACACACATCTTTCCAGAGCTAATCAGGAGAAAAGAGGGTCAAAAGACCATCCGCATATGGAGTGCCGGCTGTGCCACAGGCGAGGAGACATACTCTATTGCCATTGAGCTTTTTGAGTTGCTGCCCCGGGTCAGACACTTCAATACCACCATCATAGGCACCGATATCAACCCAAAGGCCGTCGAACGCGCAAGGACTGCCATATACAACGACTGGTCTTTCAGAATGGTTGACCCAGAGGTAAAGCGTCGCTATTTTGTCAAAAAACACGACGGTTGGCACCTGGATAAACAGATCAAAGACATGGTTACCTTCCAGGTTGGAAATCTGGTCACGGACAGCTATCCTCATCAAAGCAAAGATATCTGTGACATGGACCTCATTGTGTGCAGAAACGTCTTTATATACTTTGACAAGGACACCGTGGCCTCAATCATAGGAAAGTTCACTGACACACTTAACGAAAGCGGCTACCTTCTGACCGGACACGCCGAACTGCATATGCTTGCCCTGGGCGCGTTAAAGTCCTTCATACATCCGGCATCGATAATCTACCAGAAGGTAACGGGTCAAATTGAAGAAGAAAAGAGTCACAAACCCTGCGGCGCACCCCCTCTGCCACCCGCAAAGACTTTTGACGGTACGATAATCACTCCACCCCCACAGACCTTTACCGGCATGTCCATTAAGTCTCCCGACTCTCAAGGCTCCAATGCCCGTACCACTACCATTGCCGTTGCCGCTACTCCCACCTCCGAATCCATACTAACCGCTGCCGCGGAACTTTACGGGAAAGGCAACTACGCCGCCGCCATAAAACGGGCAGGCAGCCTCCTCTTGACTGAGCCTACCAATCTGGCTGCCATCGTCTTTCTGGCAAGGACACATGCCAATATGGGCGACTATACCCAATCCGCGCAGTGGTGTGAAAAGGCCCTAAATATCAACCCCCTTGAGGTAACACCGTACTTTGTCCTGGCCCAGATTGCGGAAAGCGCCGGACAACTACAGAGGGCCGGGGAGCTGTTTAAGAAAATCATGTATATAGACCCCTCGTTTGTTCCAGCCTACATAGAGCTTGGTGCCCTGTATGAGCGCCAGAACGACCCTCTCAAGGCCGCAGGTATGCGCAGGGCGGCCATTGAAATCCTCAGAGAACTGCCCCCCGATAAGACAGTCCAACCATACGACGAGTACACGGTGGCAGAGCTGCTTGCATATGTGTCAAAACTGATCACACCATAAGAGATAGTCAGGAACAGGGACAAAACTAAAATGTGCAACCTTCCCTGCAAGGTGGGGTACGATTTTGTCGAGGGGGTTCTGAAGGGGGCGCGGTAACATCGCTGTGCGAGCGGAGGGGGTGGGGCACCCCGGCCACAAGACGCCCCTTTCTTTCCCCAAGGCACCCATGAGTTTCTTATGCGCCCGCAAAAAGTATCCTCTTTACATTTGCAGGCGGGCGTGGTATACTTAATCCGGCTATGAATGATATGGTGACCAACAGGATAGTGATCGTGGGCGGTGGGATCGCCGGGGTGTCGGCGGCTGAGGCTGCCAGGAAGACATCCGCACAGGCGGAGATAACCCTGATATCAAAGGAACCGTACCTGCCATACTACCGGATAAACCTAACACGATACCTGGCCGGAGAGGTCAGCAATAAAGAACTTGCGATACACCCCGCAGACTGGTATAAAGAAAAAAACATAGACATTCTGCTTGGCATGGAGTTAAGCGGCATCGATCTTGGCAATAAAACCCTCACCATGGCCGATGGCAGCAGACAGCCCTACGACAAGCTGATCCTGACGGTGGGGTCTCAACCGTTTGTCCCTGCCATCACGGGGGCCGACAAGTCGAACGTCACAGTGCTTCGGACGATGGACGACGCCGAATTTCTACTCAATAACTGCCAGGGCCGGACACGCTGCGTTTGCATTGGCGGTGGGCTGTTGGGTCTTGAGACGGCGGGGGCGCTGTCAAAGCGCGGTGTAGAGGTGACGCTACTGGAGGGCTACAACTGGTTGCTGCCGCGACAACTCAATCAAAAGGCCGGAGACATCCTGCAACGACATATAAGCAAGGACTTTACCATACACAACGGGGTCAAGACCCGTGAGATTGTCGGTGACCAACGAGCCAAGGCCGTCATGCTCGACAACGGGGCCGAAATAGCAACCGACATGGTCATCGTTACCACGGGGGTGCGTTCAAATACCGACCTTGCCGGCAAGGCGGGACTTAAGGTAAACAACGGGATCATAGTCGATGACAACATGAGGACCTCCGACCCCGACGTCTATGCCGCCGGAGACGCCGCCGAACACAAGGGGATCATCTACGGCACGTGGGTCTCTTCCATGTCGCAGGGGAGTATCGCCGGCACAAACGCCGCGGGTCAAAACACCGAGTTTATCGGCATACCGCGCTCCAACATGCTAAAGGTCCTAGGATACGACATGTTCAGCATCGGAGAGATCAATCCCACAGGCGACGATGAGGTGATCGAAGGCGAATTGGACGACGGCAACTATTACTACTTCATGTTTCGCGGTAATCTCATGGCGGGGGCAATCCTGCTTGGCAGCATAAAGCTATCGGCAGTCGTAAAGAAGGCGATCGAAAAGAAGGTTGACTGCTCCAAGCTCCTAAAAGCCGACAAAGACATCCTGGATGTCATAAGTTTCCTGAAAAATCCATCTGCATAAGAAAATAGCCGTTTTTACCTGCATCTAAAGTTTACTTCCAACTGCACCGATAAAAGACATTAGGGATGTCGTAGACATTCTAATGCACGAGAAGAGAGGTATGTAAAATATGAAGCAGGGGGTTTATGCGTTTATTGGTGGTGTGTTCATATTGCTGCTTGTAGGGATGTCGGCTTTAGTGGAGGCGGTTCCGGCAAATCCTGACACTTATGTAATCACACAACCGGATGGCAGTAGGTTTGAGGCAAGGACAAGAGGGGATGAGTGGCATAGTTGGGTTGAAACCGTGCAGGGGTATTCAGCGATGAAGGCCGACGATGGCTACTGGTATTACATATCGACCTATTCCAACAGCACGCCTGTCCTGACGGATGTAAAGGCCCATAACTCCCCGCCTGTTGGCTTGGATAAGCACATAATGTTGCCCAAAGATGAGCTGAAAAAAAAAGTTGCCGTTAAAAGTAAAGTAAATCCAAAGGCTGCCCCTAACGGTACATTTTCGGGGAATGTCTTGTTTATCCTGGTAAAATTTACGGATCAGAATTCCACACATACGGAGGCGAACTTTGCAACCATGCTTTCACTCAATATCGCGGATTATTACAGCGAAGCCTCTTACGGAAAGGTTACCCTAACGCCGGCCAACGAGACATCGGGAGCAGCAAACAATGGAGTTATCGATTGGATCAGCATTGGCTATGCACACCCAAACACGGGAGCCAACACCGGTTTGGCCAATCAGCAGTTAGCAAAAGACGCGATTCTTGCAGCAGACGCTTCCGTCAATTTTGCAACCTATGACACAAATAACGATGGCTATGTTGACACCGGCGAACTTGCCGTTGTAATCATAGCGGCAGGGTATGAGGCCTCTTATTCATCCACCCAAACGCCCAATGTATGGGGACATCAGTGGTCCATCTCACTCGTTGCTCCACCTCAGGTGGATGGTAAGTATGTAGGGGCATACCACGGTGGAGCCGGAGGATATGCCATGTTTGGCGAAGTGCACAAGACAAATGGCGTTGCCAATGCACACCAGGCTACAATGGGGATTATGGTGCACGAGCTGGGACATCTTATATTCAAGTGGGTGGACCTGTATGATACGGACGACTCCTCTGAGGGCATAGGTGCATTTAGTCTCATGGCTGCAGGGAGCTGGGGACAGGCAAACACGGATACGCAGTCGGGGGCAACACCCGTCTTACCCTGCGCCTACGACAAGTATCTTCGCGGCTGGGTCACTTCGGCAGTAGGAAGCGGCACTGTGTCTATGACGGCGGCAGGACATACAAATGCAACCTCTGCCAACACCGTCTACAGGGCAACAACAAGCGACCCGAACCAGTATTTTATCGTTGAAAACAGACAGGCAGCAGGATACGACCTGGGCCTTGAACGTTGGTTAGGGACGGGTTTTGGTGGCGGACTGGCCATATTTCATATAGATGAAAGTAAAACGGATAATACCAACGATACCCACCGCCTGGTAAATATAGAGACGGCTGACAACTACCAGATGTCAGCAGGTCACTTTGGTCAAAATGCCAACCTCTGGTATACGGGTAACGCCACCAGATTTGATAATTCATCGACACCCAACAGCAAGCTATACAGCGGCACGGCAAGCGGGGTGTCAATTGCGAGCATATCTGCCACCGGGATAACAATGACGGCTGTTTTCAGTTCGGTGAGCACTATCCCTACACTGGATGCCTGGTCAATCATATCCATAATAGGCCTTTCTGCTATAGTTATGTACAGGGTAAGACGCAGGGATTTCAGAAACATAGACTAACCGATTCTTTCATCTGACCGTCACAATCTGACTAAAGATCGGAGAAGTCGTATCCGTTGCGTATGCGGTGATGTTGATTGAGCTGTTGCCGTTGGGGGTTAGGAATATCTCCCCCTCGGTAGTGTGTGTGGTAACAAACAGTTGTTCTCCGGTGAAAGGGCTTTTATCGCCTTTGTTGGTGTTATGGTTGACAAAATAATTGATCAAATCCGTCATGCCGCCTGGGTATGCCGCATACGTACCCGCCCTGACCTTGTTGTATACCGTCTTGCAAGACCTGCCGGTGGCCGCCGCGTTAGATGCCTCATAACAACCCTGAGTGCCCGTAGCTGCCATAAACGACTTAATCAATACAATGTAGGGGTCTCCTGCCGCGTAGGAATCCAGATACCCCCTGCAGGTCGGCTACTGCAGCCTTTGCTCCAGCCTCAACAGCCCTCACCTTTGACTTCTCCCTCTGCCCTAAAAACGCAGGCACCGCTATGGCGGTCAGTATCCCTATAATCGCTATCACTATCAGCAGCTCAACCAACGTAAAACCTCTCTCGTCTCTGGTACATGTCTCCGGTGTTCTTCTATACATGATATCCTCTCGTCGTTGAAGCTTTCCGCGTTGGCGGTTTCATTTGGCCGTAACAATCTGACTAAAGATTGGCATGGTCGTATCCGTTGCGTATGCGGTGATGTTAATCGCACGGTTGCCGTTGGGTGTTAAAAAGACCTCCCCCTCGGTAGTGTGTGTGGTGACAAACAGTGTATCTCCGGTGATTGGGCTTGCGTCGCCTTTGTTGGAGTGGTGGTTGGAAAAGTTATTGAGCAAGTCGGCGAGTCCGCTTGGGTATGACGTGTACGTGCTTGTGCTGGCCTGATTGTACATCCCCTGACAGGTCTTGCCGGTGGCAGTTGCGTTTGCGGCCTCAAAGCAACCCTGAGCACCCGACCTGCTAGTTAATACTATGTACGGGTCTCCTGCTATGTAGGAATCCAGATATCCTTGCAGTTCAGTCACGGCACCCTTTGCACCAGCCTCAAGCGCCCTAATCTTTGACTTCTCCCTCTGCCCTAAAAACGCAGGCACTGCTATAGAGGTCAGTATACCTATAATGGCTATTACGATCAATAACTCAACCAATGTAAATCCCCTCTCATCCCTGCTAACCGGCCTTGATGTTATTCCAAGCATGACATACACTCCTCTTGTTTTTTTTATGTACTATGTTTATAGGTTTAAAACCGTTTTTTTGTTCTTCTAATTCAGACACAAATACATATCAATAATCATACCACTTCCACTGACGCATGTTGAACAATAATTTTACGATGAATCACCATGCGTAATGCCCACCGGACTTTAAAATACTTTCAAATAAACACGGACTGATGATCATACGTTGTGCCTAAATTTGTCACCACGGTGACAAAACACGTCAGTGGCACCGGGAAATGGCAACAGATAATTTTTATGTCACAGGTAAACGAAACCTGCCATATATGTTATATTTAACTGTTATGAAGAAGAGACTTGATAGCGTCCTCGTAGAGCGAGGGTTGGTGGCATCAAGGGAGAGGGCCAAGGCATTGATAATGGAAAACAAGGTACTTGTCAACGGCGTCCCTTGCACGAAGCCCGGCATTGCCGTTGATGTTAACACCGCAGGTGTAACGCTCAGGGATTGCGACATGCCATATGTCAGCAGGGGTGGGGTGAAGCTGGACTTTGCGTTGGAACACTTTAACGTCGATGTCAGTGGCATGACGGCCCTTGATATCGGCGCCTCAACCGGCGGGTTTACGGATTGTCTGCTTGTCCGTGGTGTCCTGCGCGTTTACGCCGTGGATGTCGGATACGGTCAACTGGCATGGAGGCTAAGGAGCGACAGCAGGGTTATAACCATTGAGAGGACAAACATCCGATACATGGACAAAGAGGTCATCCCCGAGGCCATCGACATCTGTGTTGTTGATGTCTCCTTCATATCGCTTAAGATAGTTATACCAGCCGTGATAAAATTCCTAGCTCTGCGCGGCAGATTGCTCTGTCTTATAAAGCCGCAATTTGAGGTTGGCAAGGGGGCCGTGGGTAAAGGGGGCATCGTCAGAGAAGAAGAAAAACGAATACAGGTGGTTAATGACCTTGAGGCATTTATAGCCGACATGGGGCTGGACGTAAAGGGGGTCTGCCAAAGCCCTATACAAGGGCAAAAAGGCAATACCGAATATCTCCTTTATGCCTCAACCTAAGTAAGCATCTCTTCTTACAGAGATAAGCAGAAGAGTATAAGTAGCTATAACAACAGAAGATAAAGAAGGAGGGCGACTCCGCTCGCATAGCGACGTTACCGCGTCCCCTTAAGAACCCCCTTCAAGGGGAGGGGCGAGGCACCCCGGCCACAAAACGCCCCTTTCTTTCTTTGTATCGTATGCAATCGAAACGCGCTATACTATTGATGAGTATATTTTAAGAGAAATTGAAGGAGTGTTGATAGACATGACGATTGAGGATTTACGGAAAGAGCTGAGGGAGTTTGCCAGGCAGAGGGATTGGGAGAAGTTTCACACCCCTAAGAACCTGGCCATGGCCTTAAGCGTGGAGGTTGCCGAGGTAGTGGAGATATTTCAGTGGATGAAAGATCAGGAGAGCACAACCCTGGATGAGGGCAAGTTAAGGCACCTCAAGGAAGAGATCGGGGATGTCTTTATCTATCTGACGAACCTGGCCGATAAGTTTGACATCGACCCCCTTGAAGCGGCGATGGAAAAACTCCTGCGCAACAGAGAAAAATACCCCGCCGATGTCGTCAGGGGCAAGGCCGCAAAATACAACGAGTACCTCAAGACATAAAAGGGCAAAGGACAATAATGTGACATTGCCAAGTTAAGTATTATAGCAGATTTCGATTGGATTAACTACAAAATTCACGGCACTTTAATGGCGCGTCAAGGGGACTGGTCCCCTTGTGGGTGGGTCTGAGGGAGGGGGTCGGCGACCCCTGGCATATAGGCAAAGCCCTCCATTCTTTCTTTGTATTACACCCAATCGAAACGTGCTATATTGTCGTTAAACGAGTATACACTCAGCATCGTATCGCCGTATCTGTAGGAGCGCTTAAGCGTAAGTCTCCCCAAGGTCTCAGGCATAGGTCGTTTTGAAAAGTGTTCGGCAATGATCAGGGCACCTGTTTTCAATACATTGCCTGTGCCTATGATGGGCATGACAATATCGAGCTCATTGCCGTGGTATGGGGGGTCAACGTAGACTACGTCGAAGGTCTCTGCTTGTGTGGCAAACCTTCTTAGCGCCTCTGCGGCGGTGGACACAATTGCCCGGTTGTTTGGGTTGGAGGAAAACAGATGATATCTCTTTATGTCACTTATGACTGCGGAGTCGCTATCGACAAAGCAGACCCTTGCCGCTCCCCTGCTGAGAGCCTCAAACCCCACCGCTCCACTGCCTGCATACAGGTCCAGGAAGGTTGCATCAATGACCGCCCCCCGGAGGATATCAAAGACCGCCTGACGTACCTTTGCACCGGTGGGGCGGAGTCCCTTGCCGGCCCTTGCAGAGGCAATCCGCCTACCCCTTGAGATACCTGCCGTGATCCTCATACTCCGCGCATGTAAGGCTTACTCTGTCACCTAAGACATCAGGGGATTTCCTGCTACCTGGTAGTTATTATTTATTGTGCAAATACGAGTCATGCTCCGTAAAAATCCGCGCACCAAACTCATCCGCAAACTCATTGTCGTAC
>JADGAE010000010.1 GCA_015232165.1 Nitrospirota bacterium | reverse complement strand
TGAAGGGGGCGCGGTAACGTCGCTGTGCGAGCGGAGTCGCCCCTTTCTTTCTTTCTTTGTATTGCACGCAATCGAAATGTGCAATACTTGCCCGAATTTACACGGGCGGAGTTAACTCAACAGGGAGATTATTTCGTTTGTTTACGTTTAACCACTTCAAGGTTGTTTTTCGCCTCGGCGGAGTCCGGCCTGAGCTGTAAGGCCTCCTGGTAGTGGTTGATGGCCTCCTGTGCGTTGCCGGCTATGGCGTATATGTTTCCAAGGTCCACGTAGGCCTCAACCAGTGTTGGGTTTAACCTTATGGCAACCCGTAGTTCGGCAGCAGCCTTGTCATAGATGCCCTGCCTTGCCAACCTGTTTCCAATGGCGTAGTGCATACTGGCAATATCAACGGCATCAACCTTGTGTCTCCGGGCAGCCCTTGGGTCCTTCAGGATTTCGTCGTATGTCCTCAACGCCATCTGCAGCTCGCTTAGAGACTCCACGGTAAGACCCTGCGCCGCATATGCACGACTGAGATTCATGTGTGCCAAGACATAATCGGGCTTGAGGACTCCAGATATCCTGTAATGCTCTATTGCCTTGTGCATATCTCCCTGCCGTTGGTAATACATGCCGAGATTGTTGTGCGCCCGAGCCTTGTTCGGGCTCTTGTCCACCACGTCTTTCCACAGCGTCAGATTGTCATTCCACACGCTGTTCCTATGATACGTCGCAGCGGACAAGACCAGGACAACGCCGGCAATAACGGACATTAGCGCCATCTGTTGCTTTTTTACCGGTTGTACCGGGAACATTTTTATTACGGCGCAAAGTAAAATAAAAAATCCAATACCCGGAAGATACACCCTGTGTTCAAATATAACGTCCTCTATGGGCACTATGCTTGACTCAACCGATATCGTCACAAAGAACCACAAGATGCCAAAGGCTGCCAACCTGCCTGTGCGATGTCTTTTGTCCTGATCCCCCTTAAATGAGAAGTAGCAGAGGGCTACCGCCAGACCTGTAATTGCCAGGAGAAGTAAAAGCGACAGGGCCACCGTCGGTTCAAGCAACGACCTATATATGGGATAATCGTAATCGAGGTTCTGGTTGACCGGTAGACACAGCAGTCGTATGTATGTCACGATTACCCTGAACTGGGTCAACAGGTAGTCCCAACGCGATATGCCCTCGGAGGTGGCAAGATTAAACGAGTTGCCGGCTGTCAGGATCGTCAGAGGTATGACCAGCAACGTAAGCAGGATTGGCACGAGGTGGAAGAGTCTTTTTTTGACGTCACCGGTAAAGAACAAGAACTCTACCGATGCGATCATCACAGGCAGGGTGAAGGATATCTCCTTCGTCCTCATCGCACAGATGGCCGCGATAACCGATACGGCATAGGGGGCGTATTTTTTTAAACTACCCGATAAGACAAGCCGCCACTTGAGGTAGCTAACGACAGACAATAGATAAAACAACGTGGCAAGCGACGCAAAACGCTGGACTATGTAAGTCACTGCCTGTGTCTGGAGCGGGTGGCTGACAAACAGGAGCGCACCTGTCAGGGCTGCCACATCAGGGACGTTGCGGTCATTGACGGAGTAGAGACAGGGCGACCTGGATATGAGCGTTATAAGCCAAAAGACAAGCAGGGCATTGGTGATGTGTATTGCGATATTAAATACGTGATAGCCGGTTACATCGTAACCGTTGAGGGCATAGTTGATCGCAAAGGAGAGGTAGCCAAGGAGGCGTGTCCTGAAAAAGTCCTTGACGCTCTCATCAGCGTTGCTGCTGTTGATGGCTGAGGGGGCAAGGAAGTAGTTGAACTCCCTTATCAGTGGGTTTTGCACTATATTGACGTCGTCATCAAAGACAAAGGGCGCGCCCAAGGTATTAGAATATGCGATAATGCCAACAACTACGATTAAAACTTGACAGATAAACCTGTTTTGCAAATTAAACCGACCCTTCACTATAAAAGTATATCACGGCTAATATAAAAAAACAAGATAATCGTATCCTCTTTAAAAAGCATGGTAAATTAACTTCATGGTTTAAAGACATGGATTCCTGCTTTCGCAGGAATGACAGTTACAGCCGTTTTCCAAGTGTGTCATTCCTGGCTTGACCAGGAATCCAGGAAGCGTAAAATCATAGTTACCATGACATATAAAGAAGATACAGATAATCGTTCATGCTAAAATATACCAAACTAAATGTAATTTACAAAAATATTGTGGCATTGACAGGTAAATGTCATTCCTGCTTGCGCACATGGGCGTCAACTTAAGAGAGAGACATGTAGGTAGACATTGTCGGTGACAATATTTAGGGCTCTTTCCAACTTTGAGTGGGTAAGATTAACAACCCCGCCTATGTATGTTATGCGATGAGCAATAGTAAGCCTTATCATGGTGCCTTTAATCCCTATTGTTTTCGAGGGAAAGCCTATAATGGATAAATCGTATCTTCTTTATATTTCATGGTAAGAGAAAGAAGGAGGGCGGCTCCGCCCCCTCCTCAGACCTCCCCTGCAAGGGGGCCAGCCCCCTTGACCCCATTTTTTACTATTGACACATAATTACTTATTTTGTTACGGTAATTGATGGGTGTTGAACCAACTTATGTTGAATCTGAGGATATCCTTAAAGACATAGTCCTCCTGTATGTTGAAGATGATAAGGATATAAACAGGCAGCTTTCCTTTTTTTTAAGAAAACGCGTTAAAATGCTCTTTAACGCCTTTGACGGCGAGGAGGGGCTTGAGCTGTTTAAAATACAATCACCTGATGTTGTGGTTACCGACATAAGAATGCCCAAGATGGATGGTATCCAGATGGTCAGGCATATTAAGAAAATACGCAGGGAAACCAAGATAATTGTCACCACCGCCTTTAATGACGAGGAATATTTTATCCAGGCCATAGACGCTCAAATAGACAGCTTTATAAAAAAACCAATAGACCCGCGTAAACTCGTTGAAACAATAGCAAAGTTTGCAATCGTTTCCTTCCAGGAAAGGGAGCTTTATGAAAAAAGCAAACTCATTAGTTTTACACTCAATTCGCTGCCGAACTTCATAGTTACGATGAGAAACGGAAAAGTGGAATTTGCAAATTACACCTTCCTTAGTTTTCTAAATTGCGGTTCCATAAAGGAATTTCACGGCAAGTATGAATCTTTAGATGATATCTTATCCATAAACACGCAATACTGCAATATCTCTGGTGGATGCACAAATATAATGAGTTACATAAAAGAACACAGCGAAGAGGAGATAATCGTTTCTATAAATACTGAAAATACTGACATTGACAGTTGCTCGCCCAGGGCATATATCCTGAAGTATGCCCAACTTCCTGAAAGCGAAACATATGTATTTTCCTTAACTGACGTGGAAAACTATGAAAATAAAAGAAAAGAACTGGAAATTATAACCATAACGGACGAGTTGACGGGTTTGTATAATAAGAGATACTTTAATGAAACACTGTCGCTGCATGTAAATAACAGACAGCGTTACGACTACCCTATTTCGTTGATTTTTTTTGACATAGACCATTTCAAGACAGTCAACGATAAATATGGACATCTTTTAGGTGACTGTGTGTTAAAGGAACTTGCCAAACTCGTATCCGAACAGACTCGCGGCCAGGATGTACTGGCAAGATGGGGAGGTGAGGAGTTTGTTGTCCTGATGCCGCATATTGATTTAGATGGCGCTGTTAAATTCGCGCAACGATTACGATTAGACATTGAAGGTCAAAACATGTGCGACATAAACATTACAAGTAGTTTCGGTGTGGTAACATATATATGTGGTGAGACGGGGAGCGATTTCTTAAACCGCGCTGATGCACTCCTCTATGAGGCCAAACGTTCCGGTAGAAACAAGGTCTGTTTTTAAGTAGACGCCAAGACGTCATGAGCATTCGGACATCGTTTAGCAACGCTATTAAATATCTCCATCACCGTACCTCAATTACAATAAAGGCATTTGTCCTGTCAGTTATGCTGGGGGTAGTTATATGGATTGTTATAGACTATCTCCATAACAAAAGATTAACAGATCAATATACGATGCAGATATATGAAAGAATGAATGCCGAGGCAAATGAGGATGTGGAAATGCTTGTCATTTATATGAAGCGTCTTGAAATATTTACCAAACTTCTCAAAGGCAGTACTTCCGTTATTGATTACATTGACGAATCAGAGATAAAATCCATGTTAGAGTTACAGTATATCATGTTAATTGATTCAAAAGGGCAAATAGTAAAAAATCTTAATGAAGTTGAAAAACCGGCTATCTCTATCTTAGTTGAACATGTATTCAAGTTTGCCATACTTGATAAACTATTTATATCTAAAATAGACAATGAACCTTTTTTAATATTAAAGAAGCACGTAATTGATAAAACAGGTAATCACTTTGGTTATATTGTATTATTATCTAAAATAGACAATAACATTATGAAAAAAGCATATATGATACACTCATACGACAGTATCCATGCCCTGGAGGATGAGGATAATTCTACCGTCATAGCGTCAAGTCAGCCTGATGTCTTACCGGTTGGTGTTAATGTTAACAAACTTAAAGATGACTACATTATTGTGCGCAAGACGTTGCCTGATATATCACAGAACGGCATAAGGCTCTCCTTTTTATCCATTACGCGCAAAGACGTCATAAACAACGTTCTAAAGGGCATTGTTGCCAGAAACAGAGGCCAAATAGCGTTGACTGCCATGGCGTTTATATTGTCTTTTTCAGTGTTAATTTATGTTTTTTCCAGATTCATTCACAAGATAGCCTTGTTGATAACGAACATGTCCAAAGAGTGCCTTGGAATCGAGATACATAGCTTCAATAAAGGTGATGAACTAATATTTATTACCTCCCAGATCAAAAAACTGTTTACCGACATGGTCGATATGTGCAATTCCTTGAAGGTTGCATCCGATACGGCCATGAAGTTTTACCAGATAGTACAGCAAAGTCCTGCCAGTATAATAATAACCGACACAGACTCCAATATAGAATATGTAAATCCTAAATTCACGGAAATATCCGGATATACACGTGAAGATGTCATTGGAAAAACACCAGGGATATTGAAATCAGGCAGACATACAAAAGAGTTCTATAACAAGTTGTGGGATACAATACGCTGTGGAGACACATGGCAGGGAGAGTTGCTCAATAAAAGGAAAGGCGGAGAGTCGTACTGGGAATTGGCGCTAATCTTCCCGCTAATTGATGACGATGGGAATACTATCAATTATATTGCTATAAAAGAGGAGATAACAGATAAAAAACAACTCGAACATGAGCTTGACCTATATAAGGTCCATCTTGAGGAGTTGGTTGCTCAACGTACAATCCAGTTGATAGACAGAGAGGCTGAATTAACCAGTAGTAAAAATACCCTTCTGGCACTGATGAACGCCATCACGGAATCAGTTCTCCTGATAACGGAAGCCGGCATTGTCCTGACAATAAACGAGACGGGCGCTAGGAGGCTCGGTAAGACATCAAATGAGATTATAGGCAAGAATATCTTTGACTTTCTCCCTCGTGATACAGCACGGTTTAGGAGGCAACAAATAAACAAGGTAATAAATGAAAAAATCCCCATCGAGTATGAAGACACACGTGATGGTCGTAACTTTAGTCACAACCTATATCCTAAATTTGACAAACAAGGCAACATTGCCAGTATTGCCATCTTTACTATTGATATTACGGAAAAGAAGAGGCAGGAGAGAAAGGCTATTCTTTTTCTGCAGGCAGTGGAGGCCGCCCTGGATGGTATTCAATTGGTAAACCTTGAGGGTAGAGTATTTTATTCAAATAAGGCCGCAGCAGACATGCTATGTTACAGTGTTGAAGAAATCATAGGCATGAGCATAAGATATGTTAACGAGGACCCCATGATTGCCGAACAAGTAATAATTCCAGCCGTTTTAAAAGAGGGAAGCTGGAGCGGTGAACTGAGGGTTAAAAGAAAAGATGCTGCGATAATTACCATATGGCTTAATGTCAGTTTGGTAAAGGAGAACAACGGAGAGGCAATATACACCCTTGCAGTGTTTAAAGACATAACAGCCCAAAAGCTCTATGAGGAAACCTTAAGGCAATATGAAGATATAGTCTCGGTCACTAGCGAACATATCTCCCTGATTGATATACATTACGTTTACAAGAACATCAACAAAATGTACCTGACTGCCCACAATCGCAGCAGGGATGAAATTATAGGTCATTCGGTTGAAGAGCTTTTTGGACACAATACGTTTTATGACTTGATTAAACCTAATCTTGACAGGTGTCTGTCCGGTGAGATTGTCAACTATGAGAGTTGGATTAATTTTGCGTCTATAGGCAGGAGGTATATGGATGTATTCTATTATCCATATTATGACAAAAATGGTGCCATCACAGGTGTCGTAGTAAGCGCAAGGGATATGACAGACAAGAAGCGGGTCGAGGACGAAGTTAAAAATGTTGCTAAATTTCCCGGCGAAAACCCAAATCCTGTCTTGCGGGTAGACAAAGATGCCAGGATCATTTATTCCAATCAATCGGGATTAAATTTTTTAGACAAATGGGGTGTCACCGACACCTTGCCACCATACATGCACCGGGTTATTGAGAAATCCCTTGAAGCCGGGATATCTGAGGATATTGATATCTCTGCCTCAGACGACACCTTTCTTTTTTCCGTGGTCCCTATTAAAGAATACTGCTATGTCAACCTGTATGGCAGGGATATCACGGAACTAAAAAATACTGAAATAATTCTGAAATTGCAGCAGGAGGAAATAAAAAACATTAATCGTGAATTGGAGAAAAGGGTCAAAGAAGAAGTTAGTAAAAACAGGCAAAAGGATATTATTATGTTTCAACAGTCCAGACTGGCATCTATGGGTGAAATGATAAGCTACATAGCGCACCAGTGGAGACAACCATTAAACGCACTCAATATCGTATTATTTAACATAGAGGATGCCTGCAACGACAATGAATATGATCTGAATTTGATAAGCAGCTTACTCAAAGACGGTACAACTATCATATCCAATATGTCAAATACTATAGACGATTTTAGGAACTTTTTTAAACAAACTAAGGACAAATCATCGTTTTCGTTAAAAAACATCATCACTGAGACGTTAGCTATCGTTAACGCAAGTTTTAAGTTTCATGGCATTACGGTCACGATTAAGGATAATGAAGATATCTACATTATCGGGTTTCCAAATGAATATTCACAGGTAATCTTAAACATCCTTAATAACGCAAAAGATGCAATCCTGGAAAAAAGATTAATAAAAGGAAAAATAGTTATCGATTTTTATGAAAATGGCAAAAACACCGTGGTCAACATTACAGACAATGCCGGAGGTATCCCCTCTGATGTGATGGACAGGATATTTGAACCATATTTCACGACAAAGATGGAGGGTAAAGGCTCCGGCATTGGACTTTACATGTCAAAAACAATGATAGAGGAACACATGAACGGTTCAATAACGGCGACAAACACACCGGATGGCGCCATGTTTACAATTATTGTCCCCGGCTCACACCCGCTTGATGACGGGGGCTAGGGGATGGTGTTTCCGGATAAGCAGAAGAGTATAAGTAGCTATAACAACAGAAGAAAAAGAAGGAAGGGGGCGGCTCCGCCCCCCCTTCAACCCCCCTGCAAGGGGGCCAGCCCCCTTGACGCGCCATTATTCTTAACCCTAATGTTCTAAACATTTATGCTCCGTTATTTATCTTCCAATTGTTTATTGCGTTATTGAGTTCATCACCCCAACATTCATATTCCACCGTATCGTTATACTCCGATTGTATGTATAACAGGACGTCCAGTAGACAATCAGCCTGTCTCCCTGATAAGAGTTTAAATCTATCGTTGCGGAGACCGTCTGCCAACAATCCGATAAGCCTTATTAACACGGGGGTTTCATCGGCATCTTTTTCATTATTCAGGGACAGCTCAATTAGCCTCGGCAAGAAGTATGCTATTGCCTCCGGGGTCATATTGGGCAACGGACCGTATCCCGAAGTGCCAATATCCAAAACAGAGAGGTCTTCCCTCCTGAGCACTCCAAGCGTAGCCTCATACTCCCCACATTCGGGACAATCATCGTGGACCGTACATTTTAACGGCTTTTCAAATATAGAGAATAACTCATATGCTCCGTTTATTAACGCATCTTTATCCATAACATGCCATCAGAGCCGGACTTAAGTAATTATAACATATATAGCGCGTTTAGATTTTATTAACGACAAAATGGGTGCATAAATTTTTGGTGGATAACAAGTGGTAATAAAAATGCGTATAAAGGGGTCAAGGGGACTGGTCCCCTTGCAGGATGAGGGTCTGAGGGAGAAGGACAGAGTCCTTCTCCCTTTTTTTTCTCAAGGCGCCCACCACTTTTTTATGCACCCGCCCTGCCGCCCTGGTTGATTAATCTGTTTCAATAAAGGTATTATTATATAATTGAGTGCTAACTATTTACATCTTTAAGGAGGGTTCTTATGACGGATGAGAGTTTTTATTCCCTTATTAAAAAGTTGGAGGCAGCCTTCAGGGTTTTACCATTAAACGAGTCGTCACTTCAGATATACCACGAAAAGCTGCGGCATATAAGTGATGACGACTGGAAGCGAATAGTTGAAACAATCATCGATACGGAAGAAAACTTCCCTTCCATTTCCTGCATCAAGCGATTCATGGCCTCTTACCGGTGACTAATATTCAACCATATGCGGTGTGTCCTGTTTTAGTGCGCAAGGGGGGTACACAATCCCTCTTGCCCCGGGCATCAAGGGAGGGGATAGCCTGTTTAACCACGCATTTTGAGAAAGCCCATCATTTAAGGAGGTCTCCTTCTCCCTTTAGTCTTGCGACGTGCAAGACGTCCTTATCGCCCCTGCCGGAGAGGTTGACTATGATCACGGTCTCTTTAGAGAGGGTTGGAGCCAGTTTTATAGCCTCACTGACGGCATGGGCCGATTCAAGGGCCGGCATGATTCCTTCCAGCCTGCAAAGGGTCTCAAAGGCATTGAGTGCTTCATCATCGGTGGCGTATGTATATCTCACGGCCTTGGTGTCGTGCAGGTGTGCATGCTCCGGCCCCACGGAGGCATAGTCAAGCCCTGCTGACACGGAGTGCGTGCCGAGTACGTTGCCGTCGTCATCCTGCAACAGATAACTCTTGCAACCCTGGAATATGCCGACACTGCCACCGGCAAAACGCGCCGCATGACAGCCTGCCTTTATCTCCGTTCCACCGGCCTCTACGCCGATAAGGTTGATATGCCCCGCCTTCCGGTCCGTCTGCTGAGTTTCCAGAAACTCGTGAAACAATCCCATGGCATTACTGCCACCACCAACACATGCAATGAGGTAATCGGGCAACCTTCCCTCTATGGCAAGTATCTGCCGCCTGGCCTCTTGACCAATGACGGCCTGAAAGTCCCTGACCATCGAGGGATATGGATGCGGTCCAAAGACCGTACCCATTACATAATGCGTGGTGCGGACGTTTGTCGTCCAGTCCCTGAGGGCCTCGTTTATGGCATCCTTCAAGGTCCTGGAGCCGATGTCCACGCCGGTGACCGTGGCGCCCAATAACCTCATCCTGAAGACGTTCAATGACTGCCTCTGCATATCCTCCGTCCCCATGTATATCTCACACTTCAACCCAAACAAGGCTGCCCCCGTGGCAGTGGCAACACCATGCTGTCCGGCTCCGGTCTCGGCAATGACCCTACCCTTGCCCATAACCTTTGCCAGGAGGGCCTGACCAACCGCATTGTTTATCTTGTGAGCGCCTGTATGGGCGAGGTCCTCACGCTTGAGATATATCTTTGCCCCGCCAAGGTGTTTTGTCAACTTCCCGGCATAATAAAGCGGTGTCGGTCTGCCTATGTAAGAGGCCTGTATCTCCTGCAGTTCGTGTTGAAAATTGACGTCCTTCCTTGCGACCTCATAGGCCTCCTCCAACTCCTGCAGGGCCGGTATCAAGGTCTCCGGGACATACCTGCCTCCATAAATGCCAAAATAGCCCTTTTTCATTGCCCTTTATCCTTAAAAATCCTTTCTATCTGTTCAAAACCGGACTCCATCGCACCCCTGAACTCATCGCGACTCTTACGCGCATTGTCAATGAAATCCACCAAGACCCTCTCCGCCTCGTTGTGCATGTCCTTGCCCCTGCCAGCCATCTCCAGAAAGACCTTCTCACTCAACTCATTGATCTCATAAATGTTATCAAGAGAGACATAAAAAGACGACTTAAGAAAATTGATAAAATTAACTATATCTACATTCAATCTTGCCTTATCCATAAACTAACTCTCCAACCTTGGTTATGTTAGTTATACTACCTTGACAGAGAATAAAAGTCAAGGTAAAAAAAAGACAATGAGGACGGCTCCGCACGTTTATGCAATAATCGCGGTTGCGTTGTATGGCATATCGGGGACAGCCTCAACCTTTACGTCCCTGTCGGCGGCCAGCATCAGGATGTGTGACACCGCAGGCATATCCACAGACCTCACCAAAACCAACCTGGGTATCCTCCGCAGCAGCGCCCGCGTGGTCTCACCAATGCCTGGCTTAATGCGATTTCTATCGCTTACGTTATAGGCATCCATGATCTTTCTTATAAACTCCCTACTGCGCGTGGCCGCCTCTTCCCTGCCATCATGTGGCATGAGTATGCCGATATCCGCAGCGGATGTCTCTCTGATGGCCGCCATTACGTTGTCTATAAACCACAGGGAAAGGTCGTATTTACTGAAATCCTTATAAAACAGGCAACCATGAAAGTCCTCCGGCCCTATGAAATCGGTATTTAAGATGGAACGGCTTACCAGACCGGATACCGTAGAGTTCAGCAGCGAAAAGGCGATCAGGTAGTCATCCCTGCAGCAGGCCACTGCCGCCGTGCCCGAGAGGTCGGCCAGGACGTGCAGATCGGCACAGATACGGCTGCCATGTCCTGCGTTAAATCGACATACCGCCTGTCCGAGTTCCTCCGATATGGCCCCCTTGCCCGTCCAACCATCCACAAAGACCATCTCCGTCTCTCCGTGCACGGAGAGGATGTATCTCAGGGCGTTTTCATCCATCCCCCGGTCCCTGATGATCGAAACGGAGTAGTGGACAACATCCCTGGCAAAGACCTCTTTCAGCGTCCTCTTTAACAAGACCCCAAGGGGAGTGCCGGCCCTGGCCAGAGACACGATGACAAACACGCCCTTGGCATTCATGTACCCGGCCAGAGCAAGTACCTCCCTGGCCATCCGTTGCCTGTTGTCTCTTACCGCCTGAAAGAATATGTCGAGGTATCCCTGCCCTGGCAGCGACTCCCTTGATATCATCTCGCTGTAGTGACGAGCGCCACAGCGTAGCAGCCTCTCCTTCGTCTCTAAATCCACAACATCCATCTCTATGGGCTTAAGGAGAAAGACTACATCGTCAGACAGATAACTACCATGAAAAAAATGGTCGCTTGTCATCTATCTCCGCTTAACGGGATATGTTATGCACATTTATGAAAACACCTAATATGCATCGTTAAAGGCTTGTTTATAAAAAAACGCGTATGTACGAGTACGAAGAACATGTTTACGGCATCGTTGGCACATGGCATTATACTTGCTTGTATGGGGGGGACAGCGCCCCCATTCTTTCTCTTAGCTACCCATAAGGGCTTTTAGTATTCGCTTGTCGAGGCTGCGGACGCCGGCGGACATGTTCTTTGCTATTGCGCGCATGACCTTGACCATTATCGTCGGGGATAAGACCTCAAGCTCGCTAAAGATATCGGCCTTCAACAGAAACAGATGACTGTCTTGCACCGCCACCGCCTCGGCAGAGTGCTTTTTACGATTCTCTATCACGGACAACTCACCAAAGAATTGCCCCTTCTCTATCGTGGCAAAGCGGTTCTCCCACCCCTGAGACGTGTGCCTGACCTCATCACTTTGGATGTTGCGCAACATTATAAGCATCTTCGTCTTTGTATCGAGTTGCAATTTCCGTTTTATCTCTATCTTGCCGGTGTTCACCATGTAGATACCACTGGTTGTGTCGCCTTCCTTAAACACAAACCCTCCCTTGGTATACTTTCTATCCTCGATGTATGAGGTCAGCTTGCCTACTTCCTCCACATCAAGCCCCTCAAAAAGACTCTGATTGACTAGCTCATCAACAATGGCCATTGTATGTTCACCACCTCTTTATACTGTATTCTGTAAAACACGCCCGAATCACTGAAAAATATCGGCCTAAAATCCTATCAGCAGCTTTAACAACTGCCTGTCAAGATAGCGCACCGTCTTTGAGGCAACCCTCGCCATCGTGCGGAATATCTTGAGCATCATCAACGGGTCCCTGGCCTCTATGTCGTAAAAGTGATTGGCCCTTATGAGGTACAACTCGCAGTCATCGACGGCATCGGCATCCGCGCCGTGGTGCTTCTTGCCCTCAACCACGGACAACTCCCCAAAATACTGTCCCTCTATCAGAGAGGAAAACACCTGACGCCAACCATAGGGCGTCTTGCGTATCTCACAGCAATTTTGCATGTTTCTCATCGTTATGAGCATCTTGGTCTTTAGATCGATGGGGAGCTTCTTGGTTATCTCCACCTCGCCGCTCTTGATGAGAAAGATGCCTCTTGTTGGTTCCATTTCTCTTATTATGGGCGCACCCTTTTCATAGTTTATAGGCTCTACCAGGTCGGTTAGTGTTGCCAACTCTTCGTCACTGAGCCCCTCAAATAGTATCTGTTTCTTTAATTCCTCAAATACACTCATACGCTACCGGCATCCTTCAGTTGCATTATTCATAATCAAACATTTCAACGTTAGTTAGTGTAATCCATTTCATTGGAAATTGTCAATTTATTTAAAAGATTTTTGTTTCCGTAACTGATATCACAACTTCCAGCATACGCCGCCCTTGCCGACAGAGTCGGTGTCTGTGCCCTCCTGCTGTGGACATGCCTTGGAAAACATGCCAAATATGCTGTTCTTTCCAGTCTCAACCCACGGCTGATTAAACGGATTGACACCAAAGAGAAATCCCAGCACGGTTGTGGATATCTCAAAGAACATAAAGAGCTGTCCAATGTGATAGGCATCTAACTGGGATATGTTGATGGTCATGTTTGGCTTGGCCGAACCGGACAAGACACACTTTGTGGACTCGGCAGCGGCCTTGATCAGTTCGGTGAGGGAGCGGCCTGAGAGGTTGGCAAAGCCATCGATCTTGGTAAAGACGTCGGGGATTTGCTCATCCTGCCCGTAGTCGTCTATGTTGATGAAGATGACGACCTTGTCCTCGGGACCCTCCATCCACAACTGCAACTGGGAGTGCTGGTCGGTCGTACCCACCGAAGGATAAGGCGTTATGCCAAAACCAAGCTTGCCAAGGCTCTCGGCCCATAACTGGCAAAACCACTCCGACAGATGTTTTAAACCGTCGGCATAGGGCATCATCACGTTTATGTTGCGTTTTTCTTCGGTGCTCATCAAAAAGAGCAGCACCGCAAACAGATAGGCCGGATTCTCCCACAGCTCCTGTCTGCTGCACCTGAGGACGATGTCCTGGGCACCACGCAGCAGCTCATCCGAATCAATCCCCGCCACCTCGGACATCAACAGACCGGCCGCACTTAACACCGAATACCTGCCAACGATGTCCGAGGGTATGTACAGGAAGGGCAGCTTGTTTGAGATGATAACATCCCTCATAATGCCCGTGTTGGGATTTGTCGTGATGATAAACCTCTCGGTTACGTCATCGCCAAGTACCTTGTGCAGCCGGTGCCACATGACCATGAACGAGGCAATGGTCTCAGCCGTGTTGCCCGACTTGGTAACCACGTTTACCGTTGTCCGGGCAGGGTCTATGATGGACAGCACGGCGTGCAGGGTGCGCGGGTCTATGTTGTCATATATGAATATACACGGCCTGCTTACGTAGTTGTGAAACGGCTTCAGCGCCTCAAGTATCGCCTTTGGACCCATGGCAGAGCCGCCAATACCCAACAGGAGAAAATAATCCGAAGATTCTTTTATTTTAGCGGCCATACTCTTTATTTCGCCTGTTTTCTGATTGGCCAGGTCCAAAAACGCCAGCTCCTTCCACTTCCTGCCCTGAATCTGTTTATGGGCGTCAAGGACGTTCTCCCGCAGTTTCTCTATCTGACTCAAGGAAAGCCCCTTCTCTCCTATCACCTCTTCCATCATGTTACCAAAGTGAAGCTCAAGCATCTCTCTTCCCCCTTTGCCGCATTCTATCTGCATGGTTGTATTTATTATTTATCTCTGTCATAAAAACACCTTGTAAAATTATATTATATATTGTAGTTTAGTAAATAACAATTATGCTCATAAAATTTATTTTTATTGAGAGTTTAAGGCTGCTCAAAAACAACTTTACCTTGATCGCACCGACGGTTATGATATCGTTGCTTTCGATGATAATATCAAGAGTTACCCTTGGAGGTTTAGACCTGTCGGATGCAAAGACCTCCGAGGCGATGTTCTTGTTGCTCAAGGACAACCTTGGTGGCCTCTTTGTGGTGAGTGTGGTCAGTTACTTTCTCCAGGCCATTGCCCACGGGGTTACTATCGTCATGGTCAGGGAGGCTATCTTTGGCAGGTCGATGTCGGCAGACAGGGCATTGCTCTTTACGTTGAGCCGATTGGACGCCCTATTGTTTGTGAGTATAGTTGCGGGACTGCTGATGTTTTTCGGTATCTTTATGTTTTTAATCCCTTCGATCCTGGTTGGTTACTTTTTCATGTTTACTTTTGTCATAATACTAAATGAGGACATATCTGCTACGGACGCAATAAGACGGAGTTTTCAAATGGTCAAGGCTAATGTCTTCAATTCGCTGATGTTGTTTGTGCACCTGATCATGCTGACCATAACGGTAACGATAGTCACTATGGCATTTGGTGGGTTAGGCAAGGCGGGTGTAGTGATGTCAACGCTGGTGACGGGGACGTACATGTCCTTTGTGGCTGCAAGCATCATGAGACTCTACATAGAAATAAGGAGGGTTGAGTTAAACGCATGATAGACTCCCACTGTCACCTTGAAATGAGGCAGTTTGATGTCGACAGAGATGCCTGTATACTCAGGGCGAGGGATGCCGGCATTGAGGCAATGATAGCGATCGCCTCCGACATTGAGAGTTCAATAGCCGCAATTGATCTGGCAAAGGGGCACCCCTTTATTTACGCCACGGTGGGGATTCATCCCCATAATGCCTCCACGTTTGTGGAGTCGGCAACCTGTGAGCAACTGAGGGCGCTGTGTTCCGATGCGCGGGTCGTTGCCGTGGGAGAGACCGGCCTGGACTATCACTATGATCACAGTCCGCGCAATGTCCAGAGGGATGTCTTTGTGCGTCATATGGAGTTGGCGCAGGAGGTTGACCTCCCCCTGGTTATACACAGCAGGGAGGCAAAAGAGGACACGCTTGTTCTTATTGAGCAGTGCGGCGTAAAGAATGCGGTGCTACATTGCTTCTCCGGGGATATGCACATGGCGGAGGTCCTGGTTTCGCGGGGACTGTACATATCTTTTTCGGGCGTGGTGACGTTTAAAAAGGCCGAGCAACTTAGGGAAATTGCCGGGATGGTACCGGATGACCTGCTTCTTATTGAGACCGACGCCCCATACCTCGCCCCCCTGCCCTACAGGGGTAAGCGCAACGAACCGTCGTATCTGAGGTACACGGCGGAGGTCATTGCACGAGTGCGAGGCATATCGCCCCAGGACGTTGCCCGCATAACCTCCAACAACGCCAAGCGACTCTTTGGCATAGGGGAGGTTGCGTCATCGGGGACTATAACCTACAAGATACGCGATTGTCTCTACATAAACCTGACGAATCGTTGTACGAACGAGTGCGTCTTCTGCATCCGTTACAAGAATGACTTTGTAAAGGGGCACAACATGCGTCTGTTGCAAGAGCCGGAGGCGGATGAGATCATCGCGGCTATAGGCGACCCGACTGCGTACAAGGAGATTGTTTTTTGCGGCTACGGCGAGCCGCTGATCAGGCCTGATGTAGTCAAGGCCGTTGCCGGGTACGTCAAGGCATTGGGTGGTCAGGTCAGGGTCAACACCAACGGTCAGGGCAATCTCGTTAACGACCAGGACGTCCTTGTGCAGCTTTCCGGGGTTGTTGATCACATCAGCGTGAGTCTCAACGCCCAGGATGCTCGGACGTATGAGCGGTTGTGCAAGCCGCTACTTGATGGTGCCTACGAGGGTCTGTTGGGGTTTGTCAGGCAGGCGCGGCGGTACATCCCGGTTGTTACGCTGACGGTGGTCGAGATGCCCGGCGTAGACGTCGCTGCGTGTCAGGCCATAGCAAATGACCTTGGCGTTAACTTCAGGGTCAGGCACCTCGACGTCGTGGGTTAAAAAAAAAGGAAAGGCAAAAAAAAGGGGGCGGCTCCGCCCCTTTCTTTCTTCTCTCTTCTCTTTCTTCTACTCCTCCATGCCGTTGATAAACATCTCCTGTGTGTACCGGAGCATGTAGTAGTTGTCTCTGAACTCCCCGATGACTGGCGCGACCACTAACCCCTTAATCAGCCTTACCAGAAACAGCGGACTGTTACCCCCGGCGGCGATGCCCAGGATAGCTCCACCACCAAATCGCGGATTCACCTCTATGAACTTGATGTACCCGCCATCCAAAAAGCACTGCAACGTGTTGTGCCCGATTAGATTCAACGTGACGGCTAGCCTCTCTGCCTCTTCAATCAGTTGAGGGTCATTGCACGTCTTGCCGACAAAGGACTCCCCGCCAAGGACGACTATTCGCCGGCGAGGCACCACCGATATGACCCGTCCATTGAAGTCCGCAAACAGGTCAATCGTGTACTCCTGCGCACGTACAAACTCCTGGATTAGCATATCAGGCATTTCTTCAAGCACACGCCTGTGTTCCTTCCGTGAGTTGATCGGAAAAATACCACGGCTGCCCTTGCCAATTCGCGGCTTGGCAAGCAGCGGATAATCAACCTCCATATCCGCCGCATCCGCGCCATACAACCTCGGTATGGAAAACCCATGCCGCACACAAAACTCGTGAAACAACAACTTGTCCTGACACGTCCTGATAGTCAGCGGTGATGACACCATGACTGTGACCCCTCTGTCGGCAAACCGCTGCCGGTGTTGTGCAAAGATTGGCAACTCCTCATCCCTGGTGGGTATCAGCAGTTCTATCTCATATTCCGTGCAAATTTCAAGCATCCGCGGGATGAATCCGGGGTCTCTGTCAGCGGGGACGAGACAGTGCTCATCGGCCACATACAACGCCGCGGACAACTCACTGATATCAACGGCCACGACCTTGCCACCACCCTCCAGACCCAGGGCGTCCTTAAAGGCATTGACCAGGCTTACCTTGCGAGAGGCGCTTGTAATCAGGACGTTCATTTGGCCCTTTCGTATTCTATGACCCGTCTTATGCCCTCGGCTACGGACACGGAAGGCAGCCATCCAATGGCGGCCTTGAGCCTCTCAAGGTTGGCGCCGCTGCGCTCAATCCGTTCCGTTATGCCCTTGTCGATATAACGCAGGTCTAACTGCTCGTTTAACACACCCAACACCTGCGCAATGGTGGTTGACACACCGGAGCCGAGGTTGACAACCCCGCGTGCAGCCCCACTACAGGCCAATCGATAAAGCCCCTCGGCAACGTCCGCGGCATATATGAAGTCAAAGGCGTTTTCCTTGTTGTACGCCTCCACGATCTGACCGTCAAGGGCCATTCGTATCCAGCGCGAGACCACGTCCTTGGAGCCGCGGCCAAACACCCTGTAAATACGTGCATTGACGCAGCGCAGGGCAGGGTTGACGACATCATTGACAAACTGTAATTCCCGCTCCGTGTAATACTTGGATGCCCCAGTGACGTTTCGCGGACTGACCGTGTCAGATTCCGTGAGATACCTGGCCGTTGGAGGCGTCCCTTCGTGCATGTACAGTTCCTTTGAGTAGACAAGATAGCTTGAGGCAAATACAAACACCTCCAGGCCCGGCAACTGTCCGGCAAGCTCAACCATCCGGTGACTGAGCAGCGTGTTGTCCTGCCAGTTCCTGTACCAGAACCCCGGTGATTCACTCGACCTCTCAAAGCCGGCCGCAAGGTGAAACACCACCTGTGGTGCAAAGTCCCTGATCGGCTCCAACGAGATGGTTGATAGATCGGCCTCGATGTGCTTGACCCCGTGTTTTATTACATCCGGTGCGACGCGGTCCAGCGGCTCCCTGTCGATGGAAAGGACCTCCGCCTTATACCCGACCAGCAGCGACAACAGTTGTCGCCCAATCACCCCGGACCCACCGGTAACCAATATCCGTTTGTCGTTTATCATCTCCTATTCATCTCCATGAAGATATCCAGACAGCCTTCACCGGTAACGGTGCGCTGCCCCTTGATACTCATCTGCTGACGCCTGTCTGTGTCCGTCATAAGGTCTGTCAGCATCGTGCAAATAGCCTCGCCCCTGACCGACTCAAACCAACCGGCGTCAATAAACAATCCATGTCTGTTCAACCCGCCAACCAGGTAGTCCTCAATCTCTGCCGCCCTGCCCACGATGCACGGCACTCCCATAAACGCCAGCTCCCATACGGTAGTCCCACCCGAGGTAATGGCTGCATCCGCCCACGACATAAGAGAAGGCATGTCCGTAACGTTTTGCACAACCGTAAGTCTGCTTGCCATCTTAACGGCCCTTATGCGTTCAACGTTGGTATTGCCTGCCCCCACCACCACGATGACATCGAGCCGTGGGACGTCTCTTATGGCTAAAAGTATCTTCTCCGTGAAATTGGCCTTGTCTATGCCGCCGAGTGTTATGAGGAGGTTCTTTGCCGTGTCTGAGACGGCCTTTGTCCTGTAGGGTAATCGCAGGAATTCCTTTCGTAGCATGACATACCTGGTACCCAGGAGCAATTTCGTCCCTTCGGGGCAGTTGTAGTGCAGGTCGTGGGCGTGGAGGTTCTGGTTGATCACGATATCGACGTCGTATCTGGATAGTCGTGCCATGTCGTCAATCACGGCAACACTGCACCCGCAACCGCGCAAGAATTCGTGGTACGGTTCATCGAAATGGACGCCGTCGGCGACGATCCAGTCGGCCCCCTGTGAGATTATAAGCCTTTGTTGATTGGAGTTACCCAGCGGGACAAATTCAAACCCCTCCGCCTCGATCCTGGCAATGATCCCCCGTGGGTCACACCGGCAGACAAAGACAACCCTCACACCCAACTCCGACAAGGTCTGCCCCAGCGCCATACACCGCATCAAATGTCCCGTGCCGATCCCCTCAAAGGCATCCGCTCGCATTACTACGGTATTCATTCGTTATAAGTACCTACCCATAATTAATTAATTTTATACGTAAATAAGCAAAGAAAGGGGCATTTTGTGGCCGGCCCCCACCCACAAGGGGAGGGGCTAGGCGCAATCTTGTCGCAGCAGGGGGCGAGCCGCCACTGACTCAATTGTCGCACCTGCCCCGGCCACAAAGAAGTCCCCTTGACCCTATCATGCTCAACCATAAATTATAAATATTTCCGTCCACTTACTTAATAATCATAGGTGGTCTACCAAGGGCAGGAATCAAAACCATGTCGTTTTGGCTTTTGCGTCGTAGTCGGCTGCCTTTTTCATATCACCTGCTTTTAATTATAGCATACGAGGTATCTTCTTTATATTTCATGGTAACTATACTTTTATGCATCCTGGATTCCTGGT
>JADGAE010000278.1 GCA_015232165.1 Nitrospirota bacterium | reverse complement strand
CTGTTATGGCCGATGCAAATGACCCGTTGCTCAGCAGATTAAGTATCTGGCCTCCTAATAGCTTGTTTCGTGTCGCTAAACTTAATTTAGGCATATTATCTCCTTTATTTCTATTATATAATATATAAAAGCTACGTTATCCATTGCCTTGTTTCTCCTGCGATTAAAATATAAATACCGGCTATTTGTCAGTGTCTTCTTGTTGTTACGGTAAAAGCACGAGATGTGTCAAAAAACATGAGATGTGCCGTAATGTATCATTATCCAGTCAAAAGCATGAAACAAGGGATAATGATAATTGTTTTTATCAAAAGACTCTGGTATACTTGCCTCATGACAAACACGCTTTACTATGGTGACAACCTGAAGGTTCTCAGGGAGCATATCCCCGATGAGTCGGTAGACCTGATCTACCTTGACCCCCCGTTTAACTCAAAGGCCGATTACAACATCCTCTTCAAGGAACCGTCCGGTGTTTCTTCGGACGCACAGGTCACCGCCTTTGAAGACACATGGCACTGGACGCAGGAAACGGAGAGCGCATTTAAGGAGATAGTGGAGACGGAACCTGTCGCCGTAGTTGAGATGATGCGGGCCTTCAGGCAATTTGTTGGCATGAATGACATGATGGCTTACCTTACGATGATGTGCATAAGGCTTGTAGAACTGCGGAGGGTCTTGAAGGATACCGGCTCGATCTATCTGCATTGCGACCCAACGGCAAGCCACTATCTCAAGATACTCATGGACGCTATCTTTGGGAAGAACAACTTTAGAAATGAACTTATATGGAAAAGGACAAGTGGACATAGCGATGCAAAAAGATTCGGGAATATCCACGATATAATTTTGTTTTATGCTAAAGATGACAATAGCAAGTGGCAGCAAATTTATCAGGAATATGATAAAAGTTATACAGAACAGTATTATCGATACTCAGACCCTGACGGTAGAAAATGGATGTCTGATAATCTTGGAGCCGCAGGACTTTTAGGAGGTGGATATACCTATGAATGGAAGGGTATAACACGACTCTGGCGATGTCCGATTGAGACAATGGAGAGATTAGACAATGAAGGCAAGATTTTTTATACAAAGAACGGTATCCCCCGTTTTAAGAGATATTTGGATGAGTCAAAAGGTCTATCCTGTCAAGATATGTGGACAGACATTGAAGCCTTGAGGTCATGGCATGCTGAAAGACTTGGCTATCCCACGCAAAAGCCCATAGCCCTTCTCGAACGTATAATCTCCGCCTCCTCCAACGAGGGCGACGTAGTCCTTGATCCGTTCTGTGGCTGTGGGACTACCGTCACGGCAGCGCAAAAGCTGAATCGTCAGTGGATAGGCATAGACGTAACGCACCTTGCCATCAACCTTATCAAGGGCCGACTCAAAGACATGTACGACCTGAAACCCAAAGACGACTACACTGTTACAGGCGAACCGGAAGACCTTGCGGGGGCTATGGAGCTGGCGTCACAGAACCGTTACCAGTTTCAGTGGTGGGCGTTGTCTCTGATCGACTTCAGGCCATACGGAGACAAGAAAAAGGGCAAGGATACAGGTATTGATGGCTACAGTTACATCATGGATAGCAAGAATGATTACAGGAAAGTCATAGCCCAGATAAAGAGCGGGCAGGTTGGCGTCAAGGATATAAGGGATTTTGGACACGTTATCGATAGGGAGCAAGCAGCTATGGGGGTATTTATTACCTTGAATGCGCCTACTAAAGACATGACAAAAGAAGCGGCTGGTAAGGGTGTCTTTACCTCGGCGTTTAACGGGAAGGATTACCCTTGTATCCAAATATTCACGATTGAGGATTTATTTGCAGGCAAGCAGCCACAACCTGAGTCGCTTATGGTATCGGCATACAAGAAAGCCGAAAGCGTAAAGCCGGCACAAGAGAAACTAGGGTTTTAGTTGGGTTCTCCCTTGCAACCATGATTTATTATGCGTGAAAGAATCGGCTGATCTGACGGATAACGTAGAATCCTTG
>JADGAE010000009.1 GCA_015232165.1 Nitrospirota bacterium | reverse complement strand
GGGTTCTGAAGGGGGCGCGGTAACGTCGCTGTGACAGCGGAGCCGCCCCTTTTTTCCCCCCAAGGCACCCATGAGTTTCTTATGCACCCCCGCCGCCAAAATTTATGTACCAGGTATCTATGCTTATGTTATAATAAATGGTATGAGTGTCATTAGGGAGAGTGCTTAAGCAGGATTTAGGCTCATGGTTAAAGCTAAAGGCGCATGGCTGAGAGACCCTGTTGTAGAAAAGAGGTTCTGCATGCAAGTAGAAACGTCAACTCCGGGGTTTGTTAGCGTTGTCAGGCAGAGATAATATTGTGTATAATCACCCCGCTGTGAACAAGGTGCAAGAAGGGGTTGAATTGCGGGTAGGCGCTTAAATGGAATTAAAGTTATACTTGGAAGAGAAAAAGAGGATAGTTGAGGATTTCCTGGCAGAGTACTTCAAAAAGGGTATTCGTCCGGATGTTTTAGGTGATGCGATGAAGTATTCGGTCTTTGCCGGAGGCAAGAGGTTGCGTCCGGTGTTGTGCATAGCAGCCTATGAGGCATGTGGAGGCAACGGACAGGACATATTACCGCAGGCCGGGGCGCTGGAGTTGATACATACCTATTCACTGATACACGACGACCTTCCGGCAATGGACGATGACGACCTTAGACGTGGTAAACCAACCAATCACAAGGTCTATGGCGAGGCCGTTGCCATACTGGCCGGGGATGGTCTGTTGACCGAGGCATTTCGGATGTTTAGCAGCAGTTCCAGGATATCGGCCACTGCGCTGCTTGCCGGCATAAGGGAACTCTCCGCCGCCGCGGGACTATATGGCATGGTAGCAGGTCAGGCGATGGACATAATTTCGGAGGGCAAGGTCCCGCAAATAGACACCCTTGAGTTTATACATCGCAACAAGACGGCTGCCCTGATCAGGGCATCGCTGATGATTGGCGGGATACTTACGGAGACCGATGAGCGGACTCTGCAGGCGCTTAAGCACTATGGCGAGGGCATTGGGCTGGCCTTTCAGGTGGTTGATGATATACTGGACGTCACCGGTACTACCGAGGAGCTGGGAAAAACAAAGGGTGCTGATGACTCCAGAGGCAAAATGACCTATCCGGCGTTATACGGCATAGAGCGCTCCAGGGTCATTGCCGCAGACCTCATAACCACCGCATTGGATGCAATACAACCAATGGGGGAAGAAAAGGCCTTCCGACTCAAGGAAATAGCAAACTATCTTACCAGGAGAACCAACTAGGCCCCTGTAAAAACCAACAACTAAGACGGAAGGAAAACGAAACTATATTTATGCGATTAAATGAGATAAAGACCCCGGCAAGCATAAAGCGCCTCTGCATCGAGGAGCTTAAGGAGCTGGCGCAGGAGATTAGAGAGGTAATAATCAAGCGGGTATCGTTAAACGGAGGGCACCTGGCCTCAAACCTGGGTGTGATCGAGTTGACGCTGGCGCTGCACTATGTATTCAACTCCCCCGTGGACAAGATCATCTGGGACGTCGGACACCAGAGCTATCCACATAAACTCTTGACGGGTAGGCTCGATAGATTCTCCACACTCAGACAGTACGGAGGTCTGTCGGGATTTCCCAAGAGGGAGGAAAGCCCCCATGACCCCTATGGAACCGGTCACAGTTCAACCTCGATTTCGGCTGCCCTTGGGATTGTGGAGGGTAGAGAACGCCTGGGCAGGGTCTTTAAGGTGATAGCAGTCATTGGTGACGGTGCCATGACGGGAGGGTTGGCCTTTGAGGGCCTCAATCATGCCGGACACCTCAAAAAAGACATGATTGTCGTGCTCAATGACAACGAGATGTCGATATCCAAGAACGTGGGTGCCCTTTCCTCTTATCTGACCAGGATAATGACATGCAATATGTACAAGAAAATTAAAAAGGAAACAAAGAGCTTTATAGAGTTCATCCCCAAGGTCGGAGAGCACGTCTCGCGAATTGCACAGAAGACGGAGGACACGCTTAAGTACTTCATCCTGCCTGGAATGTTATTTGAGGAGCTTGGTTTTACGTATATAGGTCCAATAGACGGCCACGACATCGGAAAACTGATAGATGCCTTTGAGTGTATCAAGGACTCCACAGGTCCAACGCTGGTACATATAATAACCAGAAAGGGCAAGGGGTATGAGTTCTCCGAGCGCTATCCATGTGCCTTTCATGGCGTTGGCCCCTTTGAGCCTGACACCGGCGAGTCCAAGAGGTGTCAGTCAAACCCTTCTTTTAGCACGTTATTTGGCAAGGCCATGGTGGAGCTGGCCGAGCGAGACCCCAGGGTTATTGCGATAACTGCGGCCATGACCGAAGGAACGGGGTTAGAGACCTTTGCCAAACGCTTCCCTGAGAGGTTTCATGACGTGGGCATAGCCGAACCTCATGCCGTGACCTTTGCCGCGGGGTTATCGGTGCAGGGTCTGAGGCCGGTTGTTGCCGTGTATTCAACTTTTCTTCAGAGGGCATATGATGAGATTGTGCACGACGTCTGCCTTCAGAAGTTGCCCGTAATATTTGCAATAGACAGGGCGGGTATAGTGGGCGAGGACGGCCCAACGCATCAGGGTCTGTTTGATATCTCATATCTGAGGCATGTGCCAAACTTGACCATAATGGCACCCAAAAATGGCTTCGAATTGCGGGAGATGCTCAAGCTCGCCATAAATCACGGTCTTCCTGCGGTTGTGAGGTTTTCCAGGGATAGTGTATGTGAGGATATGGAGGAGTTCAGCTTACCCGTGCAGTACGGCAAGGCTGAGGTAATTCTGCAGGGAAAGGACATAGCCTTTCTGGCAACCGGTCAATGCGTGTTGAGCGCCTATATGGCGGCAAAGACCCTCATGGCGGAGGGAGTTGAGGCAGAGGTTGTAAACATGAGATTTATAAAGCCGCTCGATACGGACTTCATACTGCATCTGGTTAAGCGTATAAGGCGCATCATAACGATAGAGGAAAACGTAGTAGCCGGAGGATTTGGCAGCGCCGTCCTGGAATATCTAAATCTTATGGGTATAAAGGACGTGACCGTTAAAATAGTGGGTATCCCTGATGTCTTTGTAGAGCATGGCAGGCAGGACATCTTACGGCACATCTACGAACTCGATGCCGACGGCATATGCAAGGCTGCAACCACTCTATTAAGTGCCTATTAACCCATGTTACGCAGAGAAGCAAAAAAAAGATTTAGAAGTTTAAGTAAATAAAGAAGCATAAATGTTTAGAACATTAGGGTTAAGAATAACGGGGTCAAGGGGGCTTCTTTGTGCCCGGGGCGGGTGTGACCCCTTTGCGACAAGATTGCGCCCCGCCCCTTGTGGGTGGGTCTGAGGGAGGGGGGCGGCTCCGCCCGACTCAATTGGGCAAAGCCCTCCCTTCTTGTACCCTGTGCGTAATGTGAGTTTATAACATAAAATGATGTCGAGTATAAATAAAGGAGGTTTGTTATGGTGCAGAAGGACTACGAGGCAAATTTAGAGACAACGATAGCCTATATGAGACAGGACCAGAGGAGGGATGCCGTGCTGTCGTTAAAGACGGCGCTGTCACAGGTGCCGGCTGAGGACAAGGTTGCCGACAATACGGCCTATCTCAAGATACTTGCGATGTCGGCGCGTTTCACTATGGAGGATGGCGACTACACCAAGGCCTCCTACTATATAAGTGAGGGATTGAAACTCAAGAGGTTCTACTCGGACTTCCTGTTTCTCAACACGCTGATCTTCAAGATACTGCACAAGCATGGCGATATGTTGACCTCCATCATCGGTTATCTGATATCGGTTGACCTGCCCGATGTCGATAGCTACGGCTATGACTTTGTAAACGATGCAGCGGTCAAGGAGATGTTGGACGTGTATCTGCCCCTTGCCTATTCAAATACACCCAACCATGAAAAGATACTTGAGGTGATCGAAGGGACTGTGACAAAGATGAAGGAGGTCACCTCGGGCCAATATATAGAAAGCGCATTAAACGTCATGCGTGCCATCGACAGTAAGGTTAATTAACAAGGGGCGTTATTTATATGTCAAGATTGCTCATACCACTTGGTGAAGGAGAGATGCAGTCTACAAACGGCAGACTGGTCTTTGTTGCCAAGGCGCTTGCCTCCAGGGGACACACAATTGATATCATTACGTATAGCAAGTCAGTCTTTAATTTTGTCGGTGACGTGCTGAAAGACCATAAAGCCATACGGGCAATACATGTCGGCAGTCAACCCCTGAACTACTATCACATCCCCTCCCTGGTCAATACATTTATAAAGCTTACCTATGACATGTGTCTGCCGCAGACCGACCTCAAGCTCTATAAGGTGACGGCCTTTGATGATTTCCGTGGACATATCTCGAGCTTCACCTATCCGGCAATAGACCTCTCCGGTTATGACATGGTCTTGCTGCCGATACCCTCAATAGAGATACCACCGCTCAATGACTGTGACATCTTTTATTCAACCGTGTGCTTTTATGCCAAGGACAAGAAGATTCCAATCATTGGCCTACAGGTCTTTCCAGTAATCCAGACGCCGCCCATCTTTCTGACCGTGGTGGACTACCTGGTCATAAAGGAGGATTACGAGCGTGAGTTCCTCAACGGGTACGGCTTTGACCAGGAGCGGGCCTTTGTCCTTAACTACGACAGGGATGCCTATCTTGTCAACACCGTTGAGGACAAGTACCTCGACTTTTTATTGGACCCCGTCGTAGAGGTGTCAAAGGAGGAGCTGGCCATACTGGTGATAAATCACCCACGCCTGCGATTTTGCATCAGGGAGATCATCGAGGTCGTGGGGGCGCTAAATATACCCAAGACCCTGTTCCTGTTAAAGAGAAAGTTTGTAATCAGGGAGCTGTCCGAGGATGATATAATAAGAGACCTGTTCATGGACGATATCAGGAAGGTAAAGGGTCGTTCGTTTATAATGGACTCTGATGCCAAGAGCAACCTGTTGATGATATCCGATATAATAATTTCGCCTTCGTACCTGTCAACGCTGGGGTTTGCCTCAAACTATAACAAGCTGTCTATCGTCTATAATCCGCTCAACGACAAAGACGTCTCTCAAAGGGGTGTGACCTTTATAAGTGACAAGGAGACTCTAAAAAAGACAGTGATGCAGGCGTATGAGCGCAAGAGGGCCATCGTCTCCCTGTCTGATATTGTGGCAGTGGTTGGCAGAAGACGCGTGTGAGTTGTGCCCCCAGGCAGGGCACGGGATTACAGGGAGGTTGAAAAGAATAATTGCCGGGGGGGTGGAAAGAATAATTGCCGCGGTTAAAGTTTTGTATCAGATGACCGATAAATATATCCAAGAGAGAGAAAGCGGTGACTAATAGAAAGGTGAAAGCTAACATTAAGGAAGGAGGGGTGAAAGAGAAAGGGATGGGACCCTTTCTAACGGTTAGGACTGAATCCAAGGCAATAGCGGGAAGCTATATTAAGTAATACTATTAAATTACACGGAGGTAAAAAATGGCATTTGTAATTCAAACAAACGTGATGTCACTAAATGCTCAGAGGAATCTGAGAAGGACGCAGCCACTCTTAACCGAGGCTATGCAGAGATTATCGTCGGGTTACAGGATCAATTCGGCAAAGGATGACGCGGCGGGATTGGCAATTGCAACAAGAATGACGACCCAGACGCGCGGTCTGACGGTGTCGGTAAGAAACGCTAACGACGGTCTCTCCCTCTCGCAGACGGCAGAGGGTGCAATGGACGAGATAACCAGCAACCTGCAACGTGTCAGGGAGCTTGCGGTCCAGGCCATGAGTGGCCAGTACGGCGTGACGGACATATCCTACATGCAGCAAGAGGTTAACGCCCTGGTTGAGGAAATCGGCAGGATAACCGAGCAGACAAAGTTCAACGACAGGAGGCTTTTGGCTGGTACAACCACCGGTGCGTTTTCTACAAAGTTGCATGTAAGTTATGCCGCCAGTGATTCCCAGGTAAGCGTGGTGCTTAATTCACTGAATACCGATGCTATTGGTGGCAATATCTTTACAGCCACCGGTAAAGACGGTGCCATGGGATATCTGAAGGACATACATACTGCCACCTCGTCAGGTGCTAACGGCGTTGGTGATACCTCGTGGGTAACCACTCCGGGCACTGCCACGCCATGGAGTTACACGGCAAATGCAAAGATCACCTATAGCGGTACTGCTTCTCTCTATGTTGCAGACTCTACCAGCGCATCGGGTTATGCGTCAAGGGCGTCTAACGCAATCGCCATAGTAGATGGCGCACTAAATTTTGTTCTGTCGGAGAAGGCGAGAATGGGTGCAAGAGGCAACCAGATGGAAGCTATAGTAAGAAATCTCGAAAACGTTATAGAGACGACTTACTCCTCGCGCAGTAGAATCATGGATGCCGACTTCGCATCAGAAACGGCCAATATGACAAAGGCCTTGATACTGCAACAGTCCGGTATCTCTGTTCTGGCGCAGGCAAATAGTCAGCAGCAAAATATACTTGCCCTGTTGAGGTAGAAACTGTTACAATAGTTATGAGAGCGGGGAGAGAGACGTTGTCCTCTCCTTCTCTCTTGTTAAAAGGCATCTTTTTATAGATGGAGGTGATGATTTATGGTTGATACAATAGCAGGTATAATGCCGGTGGGGTTGGCAATCAGGGTTGGTATGCCCGGCGTTGTTTATGAGTTGGCACGTGATATGTCGGGGCAGTCTGATAGTAGCGTGGTTGGCGGGATTGCCGGGCAGGGAGCGAAATGGAGCGAAAACGACGACGTTGTCATAAAGGGCGGCGCGGAGTCGGATAATACCGAAATAAAGCAGATTAATGATTTAAAGCGATTTGTAAATAAAGAAACTGATGATAAAAACGCTGCTGATGGACATCAAAGTAAGGCGTACTTTGAGATCGACGAGGACGACAAAGTAATAATCAAGGTGGTTGATGCCGAAGGCAAGTTGCTAAAACAGATACCTCCGGATGATTATAAGAAGTCCGTGCGTCGTCTGGAAGAAGCATATAATAAGTTATTCCATAAGGAGGTTTAGAGATGCCTACAGTGACAACAACAACGGGTCCGTTTTCAGGTATAGATACGGCCGGTATAATCGACAAGTTGATGGCTATAGAGCAAAGGCCGCTTGACAAGCTAAACCAGAAAAAGGAAGACTATCAGAAAGAAATAAGCTCTTATGGCGAGATATCGTCCGTGATATCCTCTTTGCGTACGGCGGTTAAAGGCCTTGCGTCTTCAAAGATAGCGTCGTTTACGGTAACATCTTCGGATGAGACGGTTTTAAAGGCATCTGCCGGAGCGAGTGCGTCTTCCGGTCAGTACAGCATAGAGGTAACACAACTGGCACAGGAACAGAAGCTCAGTTCCCGGGTCTATGGCAGCGATTCTCTGGTATTTAAGACGGGTACGCTTACCGTCAGGGCAGGTGATACCTCTACGGATATAGACATAAACTATACCAACAACACACTTAAGGGCATTAAAAATGCGATAAATAGCTCCGGAGCTAACGTAAGCGCTTCCATCATCAAAGACGACTCGGGTTATAGACTGGTTGTTTCGGCAAAGGACGCCGGAGCGTCAGGGTATGTCTCTCTTGTTGGCAATGATGTCGGGCCGGTGGGTCAGAGTTTGGGCGACTTTAATTTTGATGCCGAGTCGGCAACGGGTAACATGTCAATTATGCAAAGGGGTCAGGATGCCATCGTTAAAATTGACGGTCTCACCGTTACCAGTAAGTCAAACGCCGTAACCGATGCTATAAGCGGAGTCACACTTAATCTGAAAAAAACCACATCCGGTGAACCCGGTGATGCCGTTACGCTGTCTGTTGAGCAAGGTTCGATGTCGGATTCGACAAACCTAAAGGCATTTGTGGACTCCTATAACTCGGCAATCTCCAAGCTAAAGGAACTGTCAGCCAAGGGTGAATCTCTCTCGGGAGACCGCACCGTGAGAAGCATTCAGTTGCAGTTGCAGAGAGTTACAACAAACAGTTATGCCGGTTCAACGCTTGCACAATTTGGTATCTCACACGACAAGTATGGAGTGATGGAGCTGGAATCATCCAAGCTTAATTCATCAGTGGCAGATAAGCAAGCCGATTTCTATGCAATGATGGATGAGTTAAGCTCAAAGTTTGATACCACCCTGAGAGACATTGTCAGGGACCTGATCCCGGAGAAAAAAGATACCCTTAACAAGAAGGTAAAACGCATAGAAAGTGATGCAGATGATCTGACGGCGTCATTAGAGAAGACTCGCGAGGCCTATCAGAAGAAGTTTGCAGCTATGGAGTCAACCATAGCGGACCTTCAGGCTCAAAGCGCAAATATGACAAATCAATTATCAGGATCAAATAGATAGGAGGAAATTAAATGACAAACGCAACTTACGCACAGACTGCTTATATCAGTATGGATATAAACAGTTTGTCACCGCTTGATCTCATTATCAAGCTGTATGACGGAGCAATCAGTTTTCTAAACAAGACAGTGGTGGCAATCAACAAAAAGGACAAGGTACAAAAGATACAGTATCTCAATCGCAGCAGGATGATTATCGAGGAGCTTCTATTTTCGTTGAACGTCGAAGATGGAGGAGATGTGGCGCAAAACCTGCAAGACCTCTATACGTACATACTCCTGGAACTCACCAGGGTAAACGCCTCAGAGTCCGTCGATAAGATATATCACATCCAGGAGTTGTTAAAAACCCTCAGAAGTGCATGGGTAGAAATAAAAACAACAGTGCCGGCATCGGAACTGTCACGGCAGCAAATGGCAGCCAAGGCTCACTGACGGATTCACCCTCCCTTTGTGGCAATTGGTATGAGTTGGTAACGGTACTGTTGACAAACAAACAGGAGCTGGTGTATACTTAATAATTGATGTTCAGTGAGATTACATAAGAAGTGAGTGGATAATCTTGTCATGCCGCTTAAGACAGGTGATAATATAGTTTGTAAATATCAACCGAGGTATGAACAGTATAAGGCAGAGGTGCTGTCTGTAAAAGATGAAGATATAATAGTGAGACAGATCGAATTGATACCGGTAAATGTGTTTAAAGGTCAGCACGTGTTCTTTATGGTTGAGGGATCAGGCTACTTCGCGGAAATAGTCAATATCCAGGGTAATAATATCCATATGAGAAGTGTTGGTACCGAAGAACGCGACTCCTTTCGAGTGGAAGATGTCATGCCGGTAATTGTAAAAAAAATCGAGAACGATGCCTATATAAAACGCGCCAAGGTAATCTCTGAAATGGGAATGGATATGTCGGGAGTGCGCAAATCTACCGCAGATGTCACGGAGGACACTGTAAGCCCGGTAGTGTGGAAGATGCTTACCGATATAAATACTAAAATAGGAATAGTACTGGACCTGCTCACATTTGGAAAAGAAGGCCTGATGAACGCGGAAGAGGTGCAAGTCAATATAAGCGCATCGGGAATGAGTCTCAATGTAAGCGAAAGATACAAGGCAAGAGATTGCGTCGAAGTCAAAATGCTCCTGTCAACCTCCCCACCGGTAGGAATCATCGTCTATGGTGTGGTGGTCAGGGTAAAGGAACTGAGAGATATGTCCGCCTCTGAAATCGCTATAACCTTTATCGATATGGAAGAAAATGTAAGAGACGAACTGATTCAGTACACGCTCAAGAGACAAAGAGAAATCCTAAGAAGACAAAGAGAATACAGGATACAATAAGAACCAACATCGGAGTGTAATTATAACAATAAAACATATGTATACGGAAGATAAATGACAATTATTGTAGGTATTGTAATGGTTCTAACGGCGGTTATCGGCGGATACTTGATGGAGCATGGTAATCTGGCGCTGCTGATAAATCCGGCTGAGTTCTTTATAATCGGTGGGTCAGCCCTTGGGGCGCTTGTGATAGCCTCGCCCAAGAAGGTCTTAGTCCATACTCTAAGTAAACTGAAAAATATTTTGAGCGAAGGTACGGCAAATAAAGAAGCCTACCTGGAACTTCTCGCCCTGCTGTTTATAATCTTTTCAAAGGTCAGAAAAGAAGGCCTTATCTCAATAGAGCAGGACGTTGAAGACCCTAGTAAAAGCGCAGTCTTCACAAAATATAAAAGCCTCTTCGCCAACAAAACCGCCTTGGGCTTTATCTGTGACAACCTCAAGGTAATAATAACCACCAGTATGCCCACACACGAACTGGATGAACTCTTAACTATCGACATCGAGGCGAATTCACACGAGGAGATGTTGCCGGCCCTTGGTATCCAGAAGATGGCTGATGGCCTTCCGGGGTTTGGAATCGTAGCGGCTGTCATGGGTGTTGTGTTAACAATGGGAAAGATTGACAGCCCCCCTGCAGTGTTGGGACATAGCATCGGGGCAGCCTTGGTAGGTACCTTCCTGGGTGTTCTCTTGTGCTATGGATTCGTTGGCCCTATCGCCAGTGTCCTCGAACTAAAGGCCAAGGAAGAAGAGGTCTACTTTCACGTCATACGGGTGTCCCTGGTTGCCTTTGTCGGCGGTGCGGCACCACAGATGGCCGTAGAGTCCGGCAGGAGGGCCATCCCCAGCTCCGAAAGACCTTCGTTCACCGAACTTGAGGAGTCCATCAGGAAATGAAAGGCCAAAGCATCATTATCAAAAAGGTCAAAAAGGGTGGACACGGCGGAGGACACGGCGGCTCCTGGAAGGTGGCCTATGCAGACTTCGTTACCGCCATGATGGCGTTCTTCCTGCTAATGTGGCTACTGTCAATGGTCTCCCCGGAAAAACGCCTGAAACTGGCAAGTTACTTCTCACAGCTCACCATATATGATAGCGTCGGGTTTTCTTTCCTTGGCAAGGGTGCAGACGTCCTTGATACCAATATCCCCAAAAGAGATATTATGCCCACGGAAAAACAGTTCGGCAGCTTCTTTTCGATAAAGGATGAACTACAGAAGAAGCTAAAAGAACAGATGGAAAAAAGAATGGCCGATGTAAAAGACCAGGTGATGATAGATGTCGTCGAAAATGGAGTGCGTATACAGTTGATAGATAAAGAGGGAAAACCCATGTTTGCCTTGGGAAAGGCCGACCTGACCCCAGACGCAAAGAAAATAATAAAGATCGTAACCGAAAATATAAAGGACATCAGTGATGCAAAAGTCTCCATCGAGGGCCATACCGATGCCCTTAACTATTCCACAACAAAATACACAAACTGGGAACTGTCCACCGACAGGGCCTCCACGGCAAGAAAAGAACTCGAAAACAACGGCTTGAATCCCGACCATATCTCCAAGGTGGCCGGCTTTGCCGCAACCGACCTGCTGATCAAAACAAGCCCAACGGACCCAAGAAACAGGAGAATCAGCATCCTGGTCTTCTCTGAAACCAAGGGTGAGCATGTGAAAAAAATAGACGTAATAAAAGAAATATCCAAACCTAAATAACACCATGCAGGCAACACACGGTATACCGTGAATGCCGGAGATTATGAAAGTTACGTTGAATCTGTTGGAAGGACCAGGGGCGGGAAGAAAGCTGTTCTTTACCGAGCCTGATACCTTCCTTGTAGGGAGATCAAAAAGGGCACACCTCAGACTAGGCCCCGAGGCAGACCGTTATCTGTCACGTACCCACTTTATACTTGAGCTCCGTTCAACCATCTGCATCATCACGGACCTCAACAGCACAAACGGTACCCTGGTCAATGACAAGCGCATCCATAGGATGGAGCTGTTTGACGGCGATCTGATAAGGGTGGGTAATACTCTCATACGGGTCAACATCGAAGAAGACGAAACGGAGAGACAATTAGCGGTACTGTGCACGGTCTGTGGCAATAACATCACCGATGAAGTGGGCACTATCCCCCCGGAGCAATCCAAGTCCCTGGTCTATACCTGCAAGAAGTGTCAACGGCAAGAACAGGAACTAAAACGCCTCAAAATGCTCCAGGCAGAACAGACAAGGTCAAAACTCAACCTCCACTGCGTGGGCTGCAATACCGATCTATCAGACGCTGCCAACAGCGATGGCCATGCCGCAGAGTTTACCGATATGCTCCACATATGCAATGATTGTGCCCAAAAACAACAGAAACCGCCCATCCCATATACGACGATGGGGGATTATACCGTCCTGTGTGAGCTTGGCAAGGGCGCTATGGGGATTGTCTTTAAAGCCGTGCACAATCAGACCCGACGGATATGTGCTATTAAACAGATACATACCGATGCGGTAAGACACGAGGACAGTCGCAAGCTCTTTGAACGCGAAATGGAGGTACAGTCTATGGTTGCACATCCCAACCTCGTCAGAAACCTTGGAAAGGGCGTGGTAGGCAATGTGCCGTTTTTTGTTACGGAGTTCCTGGCCGGTGGTGACGTCTCACAGTTGATGCGAAAGGTCTTCAGAGGCCCTCTGCCAGTGCCGCTTGCCGTGAGGATCACCCTGCAACTGCTCAAGGGATTAAGCTCACTTCACAGCAGGGGATTCATACATCGAGACCTCAAACCCTCAAACTTCCTGTTAAGCCGCCCCTACGACGACCCTGACTTCGTGGCCAAGATCAGCGACTACGGTTTGGCCAAATCCTACGAGGATGCCGGTAATTCCCTATATGACTACACACAGACCGGCAAGTTTGGAGGTTCCTTGATGTTTATGCCGCCCGAGCAAATAACGAATTATAAGTTTGTCAAACCGCCTTCTGACGTCTATGCCATTGGTGTCAGCCTCTATTTCCTGCTTACCGGCAAATACACCGTTGACGTATCCAAGTCAAATTCAAAGGACAACTCCCCAGGTGCCGCCAAACAAAGAACCCGGCACCCCGTGGAGGTTATCCTGGAAGACTCACCCATCCCAATACTACAGCGTAAAGCAGACATCTTACCTCAACTGGCTGAGATTGTGGACAAGGCCGTTATGAAAGAGGCTGACAAACGCTATCAAACCGCCGAGGAGTTCCGAGAGGCACTCAAACAGGTATCAAAAAAATACAGCTTCTAACGTCTTGTCTTACATGCAAACAGAACTGACATGAAGGTGGCGATTGTCCACGAGGAGGTAACCAGGGGTTGTCCCGACACCGAGGACGTCATCTATGAGGTCAGCCTAATCACTGACGCCCTGGGGAAGCTCAATTACGACCACGTGGTCTTTACGATAAGCGATTGCAGGTGTGTACGCAATGGCAGAGAGACCTTTGACCTGACGACGGCGTTGTCTTCGCTGCTGGAGGGATTTAACTCCTACTGTCCCGACGTGATCTTCAACATGGTCGAGGGTAACAAGAACACGCCAAGGCTTTTGCCTGCGATAGCCGGGTTTCTGGAGTTGACCGGTCTGCCCGTAACCGGCTCGCGCTATGAGTCCCTGCTGACGACAACGGACAAGACCCTGGCACGATCGATCATGGCGGCCGGCGGCATACAAACCCCCGCGGGACTGGTCTATGTCGGGGGCGGGTGCGACCAACTGACCGTTGACCTGCCGTGCATCGTAAAGCCGTCGCTGGAGGATGGCTCCATCGGGATCGAGGATGAATGTGTCGTCCACAACCTGACGGACCTGCGCAGGTTGCTTCCGGCCAAGTATCGGAGACATAGTGGGCAACCACTCCTGATAGAGCGCTACATCGCGGGCAGGGAGCTTAACGTGTCGATCATCGAGGGTGAAGGTGGAGTGGCGGAGGTGCTTCCCGTTGCCGAAATTGTGTTTAACGACTGGCCTGCCGATAAGCCGAGGATCGTCTCCTACAGGGCCAAGTGGGAGGAGGGGTCGTTTGAGTACGAAAACACGCCGCGGTCGTTTGATGCAGTGGGTGTGCCCGTTGAGCGTGTTAAGGCGTTGGCATTGAAGTGCTGGAACGTCTTTGCGCTGCGGGGGTATGCAAGGGTCGATATGCGGATGGATGACGCCGGTAAGCTGTTTGTCATCGAAGTCAACGCCAATCCCTGTATAGCTCCCTGGTCTGGTTTTATTGCCGCAGCCGGGGAGGGCGGATACTCGGAGGTGGATGTCATCAGTATGATCGTTGCCGCAGCCGGGCGAGATTGAAGCTAGCAGGTCGATGACTCAGGGTTGTGTGCAGCCGGCAGAGGTGCCCTTGGTATTGAGGCGGGAGGTCAGAGATAGCGACCGTGAGGGCGTCCGGCGAATACTCGGCGCCACAGGGGTCTTTCATCCGCGCGAGATAGACGTGGCCGAGGAACTTGTCATCGACGCACTGGCATTGGGGTCAGAGAGCGAGTATCTGTTCATCTTCGCCGATGTCGATGCCACTACCGTGGGTTACATCTGTTACGGGGCGATCAGCATGACCGAGGCGGGGTTTGATCTTTACTGGATAGCCACCGATCCGCTATTTTACAACAGGGACATCGCTACAAAGTTGCTGCGGGAGGCAGAGGGGCATATTGTCACCCTTGGGGGCAGGTACATCTTTGTGGAGACGTCGTCGAAGGTGCAGTATCTTCCGGCGAGGGGGTTTTACGGCAAGCGTGGATACGTAGAAGTCGCCCGCGTACCCAACTACTATGCCAACGGCGACGACAAGGTCATCATGATGACTACGTTAAACGAGGAACGTTCACCCTAAGAGTTGGCTCGTTGCATTTGCCGTGAAACACATTTTTTGTATCCTCTTTAAAAAGCATGGTAAATTTCCTTCTCATGTTTTAAAGGCATGGATTCCCGCTCCCTGTGTAAACAGGAATCCAGAATGCGTAAACGCATAGTTACCATGAAATATAAAGAGGATACAATTTGCTCCCTACGGTCGCAGGCGTGGTTCAGACAGTTTTCGTTAAATGCGATAGCCCTGTCTGAAATAAAAAAACTATTGACATTGCAACCGGTAATGGTGTAGAGTATTTCAATGGTAGAGAAGACTGAAAAGATATGGATGGATGGCAAACTCGTTAACTGGGACGATGCGACGGTGCATGTGCTCACGCATACGCTGCACTACGGGTTGGGTGTCTTTGAGGGTATCCGATGTTACAAAACGCCCAAGGGACCCGCTATCTTCAGATTGAAGGAGCATGTGCGCAGACTCTTTGACTCAGCCTACATATTCCAGTTGGAGATGCCGTATTCAAAGGATGAGATTGAATCGGCCATTGTGGATTGCGTAAGGGTCAACGGGCTTCAGGAGTGTTACATCAGGCCGTTTGTGTATATAGGTTACGGGGCGATGGGTATCTATTCCAAGGGAAACCCTATAAACGTGTCAATATCGGCATGGGCGTGGGGGTCGTATCTCGGGGAAGATGGCGTTAAAAATGGCATAAGGGTAAAGACGTCTTCCTTTATCAGAAACCACGTAAACTCGAACATGTCTCGTGGTAAGATCAGTGGCTATTATGTCAATTCTCAATTGGCAAAGAGAGAGGCCATCGGCATGGGATTTGACGAGGCATTGTTGCTTGACACCGAAGGATATGTCTCTGAAGGTGCCGGCGAAAACATCTTTATTGTGAGAAACGGTGTCATAAAGACGACTCCGCTTACGTCCATACTTGAGGGAATAACAAGAGACAGTGTGATGAGGATCGCCATCGATGAGAAAATCCCCCTGCGGGAAGAGCGTTTTACGAGGGATGAGCTATACATCTCCGACGAGGCATTTTTTACGGGCACTGCCGCAGAGGTAACACCGATCAGAGAGCTGGACAGTCGCGCAATAGGCTCTGGAAAACCCGGGCGTGTCACAAAGCGTATACAGGAGATATTCTTTGACTCCGTACACGGTCTGGTCGACAAGTACGGTTCCTGGCTTACGTATATCTAAGTAAACATAAGGCTTGTCTGAACTTGGGATTACACGGTTAAAGGATTTGCAGGAGATATGGATTATGAGGACTGTAGTAGTAATAGTGGTAAGCTTGTTGTCAACCACGGTGGTAGCCGATGCCTTTAATCAGCCGGGTATTGTGCTTGATGCGCGGATCAAAGCCATCCAGAGGGTCATAGACGATAAAATAAGCAACGGACAATTAACGCCCAAACGGGCATCAAACCTCAATATCGCACTCGGCAAGATCAGGGACGCAAAGGCAATGTCAGTAGCATCCGGGCGACTGACTCCACGTAAGGTTCATAAACTAAATGCCGCCCTAGATAAACTTGAACAAAGACTTAACACCCTCGGGTACAGATACCGTTAAAAACAAGTAATATATACCGCCAAATGAGTGCTTTGATAAAATTATACAACAGCTCATTAAACATTGTTGCTACGAGAAACGAAAAAAACCAACTATCAGGAGATTCTCTTTAAAAAGCAGGGTAATTTTTATTTCACGATTAAAAGGCATGGATTCCTGCTCCCTGTTCAAGCCAGGGACATGTTTCGCAGGAATGACAGTTACAGCCGTTTTCCAATTGTGCCTGCCCCTGGCTCGAACAGGGGTCATTCCTGGCTTGACCAGGAATCCAGGATGCATAAAAGTATAGTTACCATGAAATATAAAGAGGATACGTATTTATTCCCCCTATAATCAGTAAATGTATACCATTTTCACCGCCCGTTGGAAACTCCGGTCTAAAGTCTCTATTATTCTTTGCGGTTTACGGTGATATCTCCATGCAGGAGCCTGCAATTTCGCTGCAGGCGGAGCGCACCGAGCCGTCCTGCTTTATAAGATTCATTGAGACGCGAGTGAGATGCATCTTGAAGCCTTCACTGAGGTGAATGATCTTGTACATGGAATATTCAGCCTCTAGGGCGGATATGAAGCGCTCTGAAGAGGCGCTGCCCTTAGCGGCGATCTGCAGACTGGCCGCAAGCTGCATCGCTGCCGTGTTTAACAGTTCGTCTCTGGGGATGTTCACACGTATCGAGGCTAATTGCCCGCTTATACTAACATCGGAGATACTCAGATTCAGGCCCTCGTGATTTTTGTTGATGTGACGCACCAAAGCCTCAAAACTCAACAGGTCATCAAACAACAACCGAGACTCTATCGTTATATCTATTGCCGCAGAACTGCCATACATGCGTTCAAATTGCCCCGGAGAAAACGATATCTTGTGCTTGTCCCTCTCCGCGGGGTTATACAACTCGCTGCTTCGGTAGATATAGTCTGCACGTGCATCCTTCAAATTCCACCCTGCCGTTGCGACGTTGTACAACAGTGCACCGGTGAAATCCGCTCCCGTAAGGTCTGCCGATATAAGGTTGGTGTTGATCAGGGCAGATTCCCTCAGCAGACAAGACCTTAGAGAGGCGTTGTACAAGGTGGCGTTTGAGAGGTTGGCACCGGAGAGGTTGGCACCGTTGAGGTATGCCCCATGCAAGATTGCAGATACCAGCTCCGCCTCCGTTAGGATGGCCGTAGAGAGGTCAGTCTCTATTAAGAATGCGGTCTTGAGGTCAGTCCTCTGGAGGTTTGTCCCGTAGAGGTCTGCCCTGTTGACGTTGACTCGCGACATTAGGGCATAACTGAGGTCTGCTCCGCGCATGTCTGCCTTATAAAAGTCGGCACCACGCAGGTCAGCCTTGTGCATGTTGACGTTTCTCAGGTAAGCCTTCTGGAGGTTTCTACCGATAAGCTTTGCCCCACCGAGGTCCCACCGCTTTAACGGCATTTGACCGGTTACCACACCCATCTCCAACAAGGCTCTCCATGTCTCCTCCTTTGTCATGCCATTTGTTATAACATATATCCAAGATGATAGTCAAAGTGGGTGCATAAGAAAGTGGTGGGTGCCTTTGGGAAAGAAAGGGGCGACTCCGCTCGCACAGCGACGTTACCGCGCCCCCTTCAGAACCCCCTGCAAGGGGGCCGGCCCCCTTGACCCCTTTATATGCACTTTTATTACCACTTGTTATCCACCAAAAATTTATGCACCCCTTTCACCATTGCATAGGATGGATAAATTTTCCACGGGTATTGGGTTTCTCTGTTTTTTACCATACTTTTTCACGGTAGTGTTGCCGGTTTTGTTTTAAAGCAGGGAGATGACAAACGGTAGAGTGGTGAATGAGATAGCCGTGGTTGCAACGATTAAAAACGCACAGAGTGTAACGTCAAGGTTGTACCTGGCCGCTATCAGCAGGGATACAACCATTGTGGGCATGCCTGCCTCGACGATGCACGAGTCCATGGCCACACCATTAAGGCCAATGCCTTGAGCCAGCTTAAATGCAATCACCGGTCCCGCGGCAAGCTTTATCACGGCGGCAGGTACAATTGCCCATGCGTGCTTTATCTTTGGCAGCGTTATGGCCAACCCAATGCTAAAGATCATCAGCGGCACAACAAGGTCTCCCAGCATCGTCACAGATTTTAAGACAAATGCCGGCAGGGTCACGTTGGCAGCCTTCAGGACAGCGCCGCAGGCAATCCCCCATAAGGGTGGCAGCAATACAATTGTCTTTACGGATTGCGCAAGGCTCACGCCTTTGCCAGTGCCGTGTATGGAGGCTATCTGGGCTGCCACAAGCCACAACAACGGTGTTGTAGAAAACATGTCGTAGTACAGCGCATACTTTGCCGCCCCCTTACCAAAGGTCTCGGAAATAACGGGCAGCCCCAAAAACGTCGTATTGCCAAATGCCGAACCTATTATAAGTACGCCCCTTTCCGAGGGGGTTATATTGAAATGCCTGTCCAACAACCAGTACACTAAAAACGACACAGCCAGAGTAATCAGGATCGTCACGCTGGAAACGATTGGCACGAGCACGGCCTCAAAATCCAGCCTAGAATTGTAGAAAATACTAAGACACAAGGCGGGTGCAAACAGATTCAACACGCACGTGTTTATGGCCTGACGGATGTCAGTGGCATCCAGTCCGCCAACCCTCAAACGTCTGAATACAATCCCTGTCAAGACAATCAGTCCAAGCGATAAAAACGTATCACGCATATCTTTAAGCTCTCAGGCATTTCCCGTTAATTATAGCAGATTCCCCAAAACCGTGCCGCCTCACGGGGTGCAAAAAAAAATGCCGGCTTGTCAAATATCCGTCTGACATGCTATTGTAAGTGGTGGCAGCGATGAATAAGGAGCTCCTTAACAGCAAAGACATAAGCCGTATTATCTCCAGGATAGCTCATGAGATTATTGAGAGGAACAGGGGATGTAAGGGGCTGTGTATTGTTGGCGTCCAACAGGGCGGCGTCCAGCTTGCCGACCGTATTGCAGAAAAGATACGCACCATCGAAAAGGTGGATGTATTGCCGTCGGCTTCTCTGGATATATCGTTTTACAGGGATGACCTAGGTATCAGAAAGACCCAGCCGGTGGTGAGAGAGACTCACATGCCCTTTGACATCAACGGCAAGACTATAATCCTCGTTGACGATGTTATCTACACCGGACGCACGGTAAGGGCGGCAATGGATGCCTTGATGGACTTTGGCAGACCCGCACAGATTCAACTGGTCGTACTGATCGACAGAGGACACAGAGAGTTACCCATCAGGCCGGACTACGTCGGGAAAAACGTACCAACCTCAAAGACCGAAAACATAAAGGTGCTCCTTGAAGGACGCGACCAGGAAGACAAGGTCTACATCCAACGTACCTAACAGAAATTATAAACAACCACATAGGGGCAATTGCATGGGGAAAAACCACCTCAACCGCTATTGATAGCAGATTCGGTTTTGGTTAAATACAAAATGCGCAACACTTTGATTGAGGTCAAGGGGACTTCTTCGTGCCCGGGGCGGCTCGCCCCTCCCCTTTGCGGGTGGAGCTGAGGGAGGGGGCAGAGTCGCCTCCCTCCTTTCTCCTATTCTTTTTTGCCGTCTTCTTGCTCCTGCTACCGTTCCATCAGCATGGCATAGCCCATGCCGCCGCCGATGCACATGGTTACGATGCCTCTTTTGTAGCCCTTGCGTTTCATCTGACGCATACCGGTTACGACCTGTCTGGCCCCGGTGCACCCAATCGGATGTCCAAGCGAAATACCGCTGCCCAATTCGTTGGGTTTGTCGGAGGCAAGGCCCAGCTCCTTTATGCAGGCAAGGGCCTGGGCGGCAAATGCCTCGTTGACCTCCCAGCAATCGATGTCTCCGACGCTCAGACCGTTTTGCTTTAACAGCTTTCTCACTGCCGGTATGGGACCTAATCCCATATATGCAGGGTCTATGGCACCCGTGGCGAAGCCCTTTATCTTGACGTAAGGCTCCAGTCCCATCGCCTTGGCTTTGTCTGCGCTCATAAGCAGCACGGCAGCCGCACCGTCGTTGATGCCCGAGGCGTTACCGGCGGTGACGGAGCCATCCTTCTTAAATGCCGGCTTCATCT